>JBOGWD010000176.1:0-7543 GCA_050693275.1 Actinomycetota bacterium
CGTGCGCCTGGCCACCGGTCTTGTCGATGTTGAGGCGGGAGCCGAGAGACGGTAATCTCTCTTGATGCTAGGAGGCGGCGTGATCGGTGACTGACCGCGAGCGGTACCGACACCTCCGCCGGACCGAGGGATCCCCGCCGCCCGCCGGGGGCTCCCGCCTCGGAGAGGCCCAGCCCCTCCGATTGCGGCGAATCGACCCTGAGGGAGCCCTCTCGGTGCCCGGCGATGCGACGGCCCCCGGCTCGACCGTGGCGGCCGGCGGTTTCGCCGCAGCCGAGCCGGCCGCCCCGGCCCACCTCCGCCGGGCGGGACGGCTCCAGGCCCTCATCGCAGCGCTCCTCTCGTTCCTCCAGCTGGGGTCGCTCGCGGCCCTGGCCCTGATCGGGAGCGGCGGCCTTCCAGGCTCGCCGGCGTTGCCTCCCCGAGCCCCCCTGGTGGAGGAGATCGAGGGTTCCACGATCCAGGCGTTGCCCGTCGCGGGTCCGCCCGCGGGCCGGAGCGAGGAGCAGGCATCGGAGGAGGAACCGGCTCCGCCGACGGTTGCGCCGGGCGTGGTCGAGGTCGATCCGCCGGGTGTGGTCCCCGGCACCGAGGAGGGCGGCGGAGGCGGCGACGGCGGACAGGGTGGTCAGGACGACGGCGACACGGGGGGCCAGGGCGACGGTGGGAACGTCGACGAGGAGGACCCCGGCGATGGCGACGCGGGGGGAGACGACGATGGTGGAACGCCACCCATCGTCGGCGAGGGAAAGGACAAGGGAAAGGCGCACGAGAAGATCAAGGGGAGCGGCAAGGGCAAGGGCCACGAGAAGGCGAAGGGGAAGGGCCACGAGAAGGGCAAGGGGAAAGGCCACGAGAAGGACACGGGTCAGGGCGACGCCGAGGGCGCCGAGGACCAGGGCCCATCAGGGCCTCCGGGGAACGGCAGCGGGAATGGCCAGGGCCACGGCAACGGGAACGGCAACGGGAACGGCAACGGGAACGGCAACGACGATGACGAGGACTGACCGGCGGGTCGGATCCGATCTTCGGCCGTGACCTTCGAGGAGACGCTCCCCCGACTCGGCTTCGGTCTGGACCGTGAGAACCGCGGCGTCCGTCACTACGCTCGTCGGCCCAACCGCTACCTCACGTACTGGCTCCAGTCGCACGACGACGGGTCGGCCCTGTTCACCTGGGAGTTCGCCATCGGCGAGTATGCGGCCGGCCTGGGGCTCCAGGTGGGATCGGACGAGCACCTCAACACGTTCCTGTTCCCTCGAGAGGACGCCAGGGGGCCGCAGGAGCCGGCGTGGGTGGCCTCACAGGTCGAGCGCACCGAGGCACTCCTGCGATCGGTTTCCCTGCTGGCGCCGGAGGACGAGTGAGGCTCAGGCCGAGCGCCGGCTGAGGAGCCGAGCCACGGTCTCGGGAGGCTCGGGGTGCCAGAAGTAGAAGCCCTGGGCCAGCGTGCACCCGAGGTTTCGGAGCGCGTTGAGCTGCTCCTCGGTCTCGACGCCTTCGGCCACGACCGACAAGCCGAGGGAGTTGGCCATGCCGAGCACGGCCATGACGATCGCCGTGTCCTCTGCCTCCCGACCGAGACCGTCGACGAAGGAGCGGTCGATCTTCAGCGTGTCCACGGCCAGCCGTTTCAAATGGACCAGCGAGGAGTACCCCGTGCCGAAGTCGTCGATCGACAGCCGGACTCCCAGCGCCTTCAGCGCTCCGACCACCTGGGCCACGCCCTCCGTGTCCTCCATCAGGGCGCTCTCCGTGATCTCGAGGTGGAGACGGCCGGGATCGGTCGATGTCTCGTCGAGCGCCGCGTGGACCTCCTCGACGAGCCCCGGCGCGGTGAGCTGATGGGCCGAGAGGTTGAGCGACAGCCACGTCTCACGGCCGAACCGACCCCAGCGCCGAGCCTGCCGGCAGGCCTCCTCCAGGACCCAGCGGCCGATCGGGACGATGAGCCCCGTCTCCTCGGCCACGGGGATGAACTCGCCGGGGGCGACGAGCCCGCGCTCGGGATGATCCCATCGGAGGAGGGCCTCGAGGCCCACGATCCGGCCGTCGAGGATCGACACCGCCGGCTGATAGAGAAGGCGGAACTCTTCCCGCTCCAGGGCCCGGTGGAGGGCGCTCTCCATCGACAGGCGTTCCACCGAGCGGACTCGCATCCCCTCGTCGAACACCTGGTAGGAGCGAGCCTTCCACTTCGCCCGGTACATGGCGGTGTCGGCGGCCCGGAGGAGGTCCTCGGGGGAGAGCCCGTCCCCGGCCAGGGCGATGCCGGCCGATGCTGACAGGTAGACTTCTTCTCCGTCCATGAGATAGGGCTCCGAGACTGCTTCCGCCAACCGCTCCGCGATGGTGACGGCCTGATCCTCGCCGTAGACACCTTGGCACAGCACCGCGAACTCGTCCCCGGCGAAACGGGCCACGAGGTCGCTTGGCCGGATCGTGGCCTGGAGCCGGGCCCCGACCTCCGCCAGCAGCCGATCTCCGGCGTCGTGACCGAGGCTGTCGTTCACCACGGAGAACCGATCGAGGTCCAGGAACAGCACGGCCATGTCCCGCCCACCCGGGCCGGCCTGGGCCTCGGCCAGCCGCTCCAGGAGCAGACGGCGGTTGGGGAGACCGGTGAGTGGATCCGAGACAGCCTGCTCCACCAGCTGGATCTCGAATCGCTTTCGGTCGCTGATGTCGAAGTGACAGACCACCGCCCCGTGGTCCACCCCCGATAGCGGGGTGACGCGCAAGCTGTACCAGGCTTCGCCACCGGGGGGATGGCCCGGGTAGTCCATCTCGAACTCGTCCCGGATCCCACGCAGGATCGCCCGGATGCCTTCGGCGGCCGCCAGCGCCTCGAGGGTCCCCGCTCGCTCGCAGACCTGGAGATAGTTGGCGCCGATGCCGGAGGCCTCCTCGTCGGAACCGGCTGCCCGCCCGAACCGCTCCCAGGCCTGGTTGACGGCGACGATCGTTCCATCGGGATCGAGGACGGCGGTGGTGGCCACCAGCGAGTCGAGGACCTCACGGCTGAACCGCTCTCGCTCGCGCAGGGCCGCCTCCATGTGCCTCCGGTCTGTGATGTCCTCCATTTGGGCCACGAAGTACAGCGGTCGGCCCGACCCGTCCGTGGCCAGGGTCCGGCCGAGGAGGGCCCAGGCCACCGAACCGTCGGGCCGGACGAGCCGGCTCTCCATCCGGAAGGTCGGCGTGGTTCCGTCCAGGGCGGCGCGCTCGTGGTCCAGGAGGGAGTCGATGTCGTCGGGGTGGGTGATCACCTGCCACGAGGAGCCGAGGAGGTTCTCCTCCGATCGACCGGTCAGCTCGCACATGGCCCGGTTCACCCGAAGGTGTCGTCCGTCTGCTCCCAGGACGGCCATGGCCACCGGAGCCTGGTCGAACGCCTCCCGGAACGGGTCGGCGCCGAGGACGCGAGGGTCGGAGCCGTTCAGGGCGAACGGCTCGGGGGGGAAGGCGGGATCGCCCTCCGACTCGAGCGCGGGGGCCGCGCGATCAGGTGCCGTCATCGGCTGCCCTTGATATCGGCGCCCCGAGGCCACCCGCTGGATAGTCAGAAGGGGTCATCGTGGTGTCGGCCGATCGGGTTCGGTGGCGTGGGCCGTCCACCGGACCCGGCGATCCGGGACGCACGACCGAGCGCGCCGGGTATCCTGACAAGCGTGGTCCGGCTCCTCTCGCCTTCGCCGCCGATCCTGAGGACGGTCGCCGCCGGATGAAGCCGGGGCGCATCCTCTTCGGGCTGCTGCTGATCGCCCTGGGGGTGCTGTTCCTCCTCGACCGGGCGGGCACGCTCGAGGCCGGCGACACCATCCGGGACTGGTGGCCGGCGGCGATCATCGCGGTCGGCGCAGTCCAGCTCTTCGATCGCCCTCGCTCGCTCCTCGGCCCCGCCATCGTGATGGGGGTCGGCATCGTGCTGCTCCTGTTCACCCTGGACGTGGTGACGGGCTCGGTGTTCGCCGTGCTGTGGCCGGTGCTCCTGATCGCGGTCGGTCTGGGGATCCTGTTCCGCCACGGCGGGGGACCCCGGGTATCCGCCGAGGGCTCATCCGAGGACGTGATCCGGGCCACCGCGGTCTTCGGCGGCCACGAGGTGGCCAGCCGCTCGCCTGGGTTCCGGGGCGGCTCGGCCACCGCCGTGTTCGGGGGGGTCACCCTCGATCTCAGGGAGGCCCGCCTCGATCCGGAGGGTGCCAGGATCGACGCCACGGCCCTGTTCGGCGGGGTGGAGATCCTCGTGCCGAACGGCTGGCGGGTGGCCACGAGCGGAACACCGATCTTCGGCGGCATCGAGAACAAGGCCGCGGGCGAGCCGGGGGAGGGCCCGGAGCTGCGCGTCGACGCCCTGTCGATCTTCGGGGGGACCGAGATCAAGCACGAGAAGTGAGCACCACCGCGCCCCGCCGGTCGCCGGGCCGATGGTTCGGGGCGCGATACCCTAGCAGTGATGGATTATCAGAGGGCGCTCGTCGCGTTCGCCCATCCCGACGACGCCGAGTTCCTGTGCGGCGGGACGATCGCGCGATGGACGGCCGGCGGCACCGAGGTCTCGTACGTGTGTGCGACGGACGGGTCGGCGGGCTGGAACGGACCGGACCTCGGCCGCGAGGAGATCGCGGCCATCCGGGCCCGGGAGCTCCGGGCCGCCGGGGAGGTGCTCGGCGTGTCGGAGGTGCGATTCCTGGACTTCGTGGACGGCTCGCTCGAGCCGGGGCTGACGCTCCGCAAGGCCGTGACCCGGGAGGTCCGCCGGGCCAGGCCCGACGTGCTCGTGACCTTCGATCCGTCGATGCTCTGGTCCGGGCGGTCGTACATCAACCACCCCGATCACCGGGCCGTCGGCGAGGCGGTGCTGGCCGTGGTGGCCTGTGACGCGCCGACCCGTCCGCAGTTCCCCGAGCTCCTCGAGGAGGGGCTCGAGCCCTTCAAGGTTCGGGCGCTGTGGCTGGCTACCGAGGACCGGAGCGCCGACCTGAAGATGGACATCACGGAGACCATCGACCGCAAGATCAAGGCGCTCCGCGCCCACCCGAGCCAGATCGAGAACATGGGGGACTTCGACGTCGATGGGCGGATCCGGGAGTGGGCCACGAAGACCGCGGCCGGCGGCGAGATGGCGTACGCGGAGGCGTTCCGGACCTTCCGCCTGGAGGACTGATGGCCGACGAGGAACAGCCCGAGCCGCTCCAGGGCGAGGAGCGGGAGAACATCCAGGCCGACCTGGAGGACCTCGGGGCGATGCGGGGGGTCTTCGAGCCTCAGGGGACCAAGGGCGTGGTCATCGCGTGCCCGGACTGCGGCTCCGACCACTACTACGGCTGGGAGCTCCTCCGGGAGAGCCTGGATCACATGCTGGCCACCGGTGAGCCCCGGATGCACGAGCCGGCCTTTGAGCCGAAGGAGGAGGACTACGTGCTGTGGGACTACGGCAAGGGATACGTGGACGCCCTGGCCGACACCGGGCTCGACGGCGGGGGGGCCGTCGAGGTGCGGGCCTGCCCGTGGTGCGAGACGCCGATCGAGCCGCATTTCGGCTACTGCCCGAGTTGCGGGAGACCCACGGCCCCGGCTCGCCTCCTGGCCGAGCTCGTGACCCGGGGGATGGACGAGCGCGAGGCCCGGGCGCTGCTGGTCAAGGCGGGCTTCGAGCCGTTCGGACCGGGGGCCCGCTAGGAGCCGCGTCCCCGGCCGGCCAGCACCAGGGCCGCACCGAGGGCGATCAGGAGTCCCGGCCACAGCCAGGCCGCGCCGACCGAGATCACCTCGAGGCCGTCGAGGAGGAACAGCACGCCGGCCACGACGAAGAAGACCCCTGCCCCGGCCGAGACGCGGTCGATCATCGGGTCACCGTCACCTCCCCGATGCCGGCCGACACCTCGAGGTCGAGGGCCGCGGGGGCCGACCCGAAGTCCCCGTCGGTGTGGTCGAGCTCCGACCCGAACCCGCCGTCCTCCTGGCCGAGCACGTCGACCTGGCCGATGCCCGACTCCGCGTGCACCCTGACCGGCACGTCGGCGGGGAGCTCGACGCGAAGCTCCCCGATCCCCACCTCGGCCTTCAGGTCGACCGTCCCGTTCGGCTCGAGCTCGGTCAGGTCGAGGACCAGCTCGCCGATCCCGAGGTCGTACTCCCGCACCTGCTCGGTGCCGGTCACCCGGATGTGTCGCCGGCCCACCCCCCCGGTGACGTCGGCGGCGGACATGGCGGCCGACAGGATCGTGAGGACCACGCCCAGCGCGATCAGCCCGCCGTGCCGGCCCCTCCTGGCGGCGGCGATCAGGATCACGCCCACGACGACCAGGGCGGCCGGCAGGATCACGTCGAAGGAGACGTCGAGGACGTCCAGGGTCTCCAGGAGCCAGGCCCCGCCGGCCACGATCAGCAGGCCCCCCAGGGCGATGCCCGTCAGCGACGAGCGTCGCTCCGGCCCCGGCTGGGTGCGCGGAGGTTCCGTCTCGCTCACCGACGCGTTCCTCGATAGAGCACGGCCACGCCGATGGCCACCAGCACCAGCGGCGCCACCACTCGGTCGAACCAGGGCACCAGGCGGTCGATCAGCAGCACGCTGCCCAGGGCGATCAGCCCCACGCCGACGAACCACCACAGGTCCCCCCGGGGCTCCGGGCGGGGCCCCAGATCCTCGCCCTCGGTCTGCTCCGGGATGGCGATCCACGAGAACGCGTAGAGGAGAAGGCCGACGCCGCCGGTCACCACCAGGAGCACGAAGGCGATCCGGAGCATGACGGGATCGATGCCGAGGTATCGACCCAGTCCACCACAGACGCCGGCGATCACCCGGTCCGACCGGCTGCGACGGAGCACGCGGTCCCCGGCCGGGCGAGGCGCCGAGGGGCTCTCGGTCATGGGTCACCCTAGCCCGGGGGCCGGCGGGGCCGCCAGACAGCTCAGGAGCGGAACGAGGCCAGCGCCGCCCAGTCCTCGGGACCGGACGTGAAGGCGTCGTACAGGCTGACGCCGATCGCCCTCCTCCGCTTCGACGCTCCCACGAACGCCCTGACCTCACGCCCGTTGAGCTCGTCGGCGATCCCGGCGATGGCATGGATCCGGGTCCGGGGGTCACCCGTGCCGGAGAGGATCTGCTCGATGTTCCGGGCGGTGTGGCGGCGGGCCGCCTTGGCGCCGGAGGAACGGGCACTGAAGTAGATCATCGGCACGAACACGTCGTACCAGCGGTCGAGCGCCGCATACGGGAACGGCCCTCCCCACTCGTAGAACCACGGGGGCGTGATGGCCCCCAGCGGGTAGCGCGCCCCGGCTGCCTTGCGGATCTTCCTGGAGAGCTCGACGATCCGACGGTTCCGTCGACTCACCGGGTTCACCAGGCGGGCCTCTATGTCGAGGGCGAACGAGTCGAAGGTCTGGCCGGTTGCGCTCTCGAAGCGGATGGCTGCCACCGAGCGCTTCCGGTCCCGGTGGAGGTTGTCGAACGCCGGGAGATACCAGGCCACGATCCGGAGCCCGTTCGCGTGTGCCGCGTCGACCCATCGCGACATGATGGTGGGCTTGAACA
>JBOGWD010000177.1:0-3915 GCA_050693275.1 Actinomycetota bacterium
CTGGCCGCACTCGTACCGCTGTCGACCGCCCAGATCGCCCTGAGCCGTGAGCGACGCACCCTCCCGCCCGACAGGCCGGCCAGGGGACTGGTGTTTGAGGGCCTGCGCCCGGCCCGGCCGGGCGGCCCCTGTGATACCGGCGGCGGGGAGTCACTCCTGGAGATCCGAGGCCACGGCGGCCTGCTGGGGTGCACTCACGGGCCGGATCCGGCGCCCCCGGAGGTGGAGATGGAGGCACGCTCCACCGCGGAGCTGCGCTCAGTGGCCGCTCCCACCGGAAGCAGCGTCCCGTGCATCGGCGACGGTTCCTCCGGCTACCGGGTCCAGGCCATCTACGCCTTCCCGGCTGACCGTCCCGACCGCTACGACGAGGTGGCTCCCCTCATCGAGGGGTGGGCCTCATCGAACGTGGACTCGGTCTTCGCCGCCAGCGCCGCGGAGACCGGCGGCGGTCGCCGGGTCCGGTTCGTCACCGACGCGGCGTGCCGTCTGACGGTCGCTCGTGTCCAGGTGTCGGTCAAGGGCGCTCAGACCTTCGCGAACACGATCAGCGAGCTGCGACAGCAGGGGTTCGGCCGGAGCGACCGAAAGTACCTCGTGTGGATGGACGCTCCCGGCCCGTACTGCGGCATCGGGCAGCAGTACGCGGACGACACGTCCGGCCCATCGAACCGCAACGATGGCGTCTCGTCGGTACCCGGGATGGTCGCTCGGATCGACGCGCCGTGTTGGGGAGGAGTCGGCACCCCGATCGAGGCCCACGAGATGATGCACACCATCGGCGGTGTCCAGCACTCCGCCCCGCACGCGACTGAGGCGGGACACTGCACCGACGAGGCCGACGTGATGTGTTACGACGACGACGGTTCGGGGCCGGTGGCGATGGTGGCGACATGCCCGTCGGTTCACGAGCGGCTGTTCGACTGTGACCACGACGACTACTTCCACACGGCGCCTCCCGCCGGTTCCTACCTCGCCTCGCACTGGAACGCCGCGACGAGCCGGTTCCTGGAGGTCGCGCCGTTCGTCGATGACGGCGCTGGTCACGGCAAGACCGTGACCCTGAAGGCATCGAAGAAGCGGGTTCGGCCGGGAGCCAAGGTGCGGTTCTCCGCTTCGCTTGGCCCATGCGACGGGACCATCGGAGGGATGGTCCTGTTGCGCTCGAAGGGTCACGTCTGGCCACGAGTGATCGGTGAAACGTGCACGGCTAGCTTCACGGTCCGGGTGCCGAGGCGGACGAAGTTCCGCGCCGTCTCCCCGGCCCAGGGCGATGACGCCGCTAAGGCCATCTCCCAGCAGGTCACGGTTCGGACGACCCGCAGCTAGAACGAGCGGTCAGCAGCCGGCGTCGCGGTTGGCTAAGCGTCTGCCCACACCACTTCGACGTCGTACGATCCGAACTGTCGGTCCGCTGTGAGCAGAGCGAGATCCTCGAGCTGAGCCTGGGCCACCAGCAGGCGGTCGAACGGATCGCGGTGATGTCGGGGAAGCTCACCAACCAGCAGGGCATGGGCGTGCTCCACGGGAAGGGGGATCACGCCGCTGCTCTCGATCCTCTCCGGGACGAACTCGGCCGGCGGCGCAGGCAGCGGAAGGCGCCCCAGCCCGTACTTGATCGCGATCTCCCAGGAGCTGGCCGCGGAGAACACCAGGTCTGTGTGGGGATCCTGGACCAGGTCCAGGGCATGGTCGGAGAATCGCTCAGGCGAGGCCTGCATCCAGAGCCAGGGCTGGGTGTCGAGGAGCAGCCTCACCGCTCGAAGCGCTCGAGGACCTCGTCCGGAAGTGGGGCGTCGAAGTCCTCCGGCACCTCGTAGAGGCCGCGATCTCGACCGAGGGGCTCCCGCCGGCGGAGGCCGTCGATGGGGACCAGCCGCGCCACCGGCCGCCCTCCCCGGGCGATCACGATCTCCTCGCCCGCCGCCACGCGCCGCAGGAGGCGGGACAGGTGTGTCTTCGCCTCGTGAACCCCGACCTCAGCCATTCCGGGCACCGAGGATAGACTAAGTCATGGACTAAGTCAAGGGTCAACAGCCCGTGTCGCGGTCGCCCAGGACGGCGGCCGGCGGCGGGAGCCCCTCGGTCCCGAAGGCGAGGAGCTGGAGTCCGCCCAGCTTGACCGGGTCGACCAGGATCGAGGCCCGGCTCCTGGCGCCGTACAGGCGGTTGGCCTTGCGCCAGTCCCCGCGGGCCTCGGCCTCGGCCTGACGCCGGCGCACCCCCGATGCCCACAGCCGGAACCCCAGGCCCAGCAGGGCCTCCCGCTGGCCGACCGGGCCCCACACCTGGAGGCCGGCCCGCCGCCCCGCGGCCCCCACGGCCTCGAGGTCGACGGCCGCGGTGACGTCGCGGCTCCCCGGCTCGTCGAGGACCTCCCGGAGCACCCGGTGCTCGCGGTACGCGTGGACCGGGCCCGGGGCAACCTGGCCGCCGAAGCCGTAGTCGAAGAAGAAGGAGTAGCCGCGCTCGAGGACGGCGGCCAGGTCCCGGACCATGGCCGAGGCGGCCGGGGACACCGGCCGCTCCTCGCCCGGCCCCAGCGGCCGGTCGAGCAGGTCGATGGCATCCACCGTCGGCTCGCCCTCGACCTCAACCAGACGGTCATCCTTGAGGCCCACGAACACCTCTATCGTTTGACCGCCGCGCTCCCGTAGCCGGTGGAAGGGCAGGTTGTCGAGCACCTCGTTGGCCAGGACGCATCCCGTGACCGGTCCGGCCTCGGCCAGGGAGGCCCGGGCCTCCAGCCCCGACTCCCGGAGCGCGGCCAGCGCGCCGGGGGTTCGCTCCACGGCCGTGTACCGGAGGGCCGCGGCCAGGTCGGGGACGGCCCGGACCGCCGCCAGGACCTGGATGGCCAGGGTGCCGTCCCCCGCGCCGACCTCGACCACGTCGAAGGGCCGGGGCGTGCCCAGCGCTTCCCACGACTCGGCGAGCTGGCGGGCCAGGAGGTCTCCGAACGCGGGAGAGACGTGGGGAGCGGTGACGAAGTGGCCCTGCTCGCCGACCGGAGGGTTGGCGTAGAAGCCTCCCTCGGGGTCGTACAGGGCCATCTCCATGAACGTGGCGAAGCTGACTGGTCCCGCCTCGCGGATGAGCGCGACCAACCGGTCCTGAAGCGACAAGCGGAGCGAGCTCCCCTTCGTGACGGCCATGGCGTTTCGAGCGTAGCAGGGAGGAAAAGAACCAGGCGGCCGCGAACAGGGAGAACAGGAGGGAGCAGCGATGCGTCGACGGACCGTCCTCATCGGCATCCTCGCCTCGGTCGCGTTGGTGCCCGCGGGCGCCTCTCGTGCCCAGATCGGCATCAGCGATCCGACCGGCCTGGTGGCCTCGTCGAACGTCAGCCTCCTGGGCACCCTGGCCGGGCCCGGGGTCATCGGGGCCAGGTTCCAGGACGGCGTCATGTTCGTGACGGGGACGACCGGGCTCACCACCTACGACATCTCGAACCCGGCCAGCCCCGCGCCGCTCGGAGCCCTCCCCCTGCCGCACTTCGAGAACGAGGACGTCGACCTGGGCGGCGACATCCTCCTGATCAGCAACGACGCCGCGGAGAGCACCGGCATCCTGTACGTGATCGACATCTCGAACCCGGCCGCGCCCTCGCTGGTCTCCGCCACCCACATGGGCGGCGACCCCCTGTTCGGCGGGCCCGGCCACACCGCGAGCTGCATCCTCGATTGCCGGTTCGCGTGGGTGACCGACGGCGGAGGGATCCGGGTGATCGACCTCAGCGATCCCGCCGCGCCGGTGACCACGGGAACGTTCGCCACGCCGGTGGGGGGCGACGTGGTGACCCACGACGTCCAGATCGACGGGGACGGCCTGGTGTGGGTGGTCGGGTTCGACGGCGCCGCCGCGTACCGGCTCCCGGCGGGCTACGACGGCCAGGGCCTGGGCGAGCTCGTGGCG
>JBOGWD010000178.1:0-14625 GCA_050693275.1 Actinomycetota bacterium
ATCCACCGCCGGGGCGGCCCGGCGATCCTGGCCGAGTGCAAGCGCATCCGGGCCGAGCGCTATCCGGAGGGCCTTCCGACCGGACACGCCGTGGCAACCACCGGGGGGGAGCTGCCGGCCCGCTGGGTCATCCACACCGTCGGCCCGATCTACGCCAAGCGCGAGGACCGGTCCGACCTGCTGGCCTCGTGCCACCTCGAGTCGCTCAGGCTGGCCGACGAGCTCGGGGCCAGGACGGTGGCGTTCCCGGCCATCTCCACCGGCGTGTACGGGTATCCCCTGGACGAGGCGGCGCCCGTGTCGATCGAGGCGGTTCGGGCGGCGGAGACCGGAGTGGACGAGGTGCGTTTCGTGCTCTTCGACCGCGCCGCGTACGAGGCGTTCGACCGAGCCATGCGGGAGGCCGAGCGCTGAGGCGGACGGCCCTCGTCGTCCTCGTCGCCGCCGTCCTCGCCCCCGGGCCGGTCTCGGCCGGGACCCCAACGGCCGCCCCGCCCGACCCGATCTACCGGGTGGCCATCTCCGTCCGCACCACGGCGGACTCCATCCGGATCTCCCTCGTGCGGCCGGCGATCTTGATCCGCGCCGAGGCCGCCCGGGCCAGAGGTGAGGCGGTGGCCGCGTTCAAGGGCTATGGCCGGGGACCGCTGGTGCTGGCTGGCCGTCCAAGGGCGAACCGAGCGTCGGCCACGTTCGTGGCCGCCCTGACTCCCCGCCAGGCGGCCGGGGTCCGTTTCCGCGTGGCCATGCACGGTGCGGGTCAGGCTCTGGTCCGGGTGCGCAACCTGAACCTCCGCCCGGCCGAGACCATCGCGTCTCTCCGACTGCAGGCGCCGGGCGTCCGACGCCTGGCCGTGGCGGCGTCGCGGGTGGCGGCCCGCGGGCCTGTCCCAGGGACCGAACCCCTTGCCCCGAGCGTGCTCGCCTTCTACTACCCGTGGTACGAGGTCGGAGATTGGAGCGGAGGCAAGCCGATCGCGGCGGACAACGTCAATCCCGATCCGTACGACAGCGACGACCTCGCGGCGATCGACCGGCACATCCACCAGGCCCAGACAGCCGGGATCGACGGGTTCATCGTGTCGTGGTGGGGCCGCGAGCTCGAGTGGGACCAGACCGTGCAGACGCTGGAGTCCCGTATCCCACCCGGCTTCGAGTTCGCCCTCTACCTCGAGGTGTTCGGCCCGGCGTTCCAGACCGAGGCCGATCTCATCGAGGAGATCACCCACGCGCTCGACACGCATGCATCGTCCGAGCGCTACCTCCAGATCGGGGGACGGCCGGTCCTGTACGTGTTCTCGAGCCACAACGTCTTCCAGGAGGTGGGCACCCCGGCCCGGAATCGCCGGTACGGAGACATCTGGCGCAGGGTGCTCCTGGCGCTCTCCCGGGAAGGCCACGACCCGGTCCTGATCGGGGAAGGCCGGCCGTTCGACGTGGAGGACTTCGCCGTGTTCGACGGCATGCACGTCTACGGCACCGAGGACCCCGTGCTGACTCCGGCGCGGAACCGCCGGATGGCGTTCACCGCTCGGGCCTGGGCGGCGGTCCACGGCGGTCCACGGCGGATCTGGGGAGCTTCGGTGATCCCCGGCTATGACGACCGGCACATCCCCGGCCGCAAACCCGACTTCTTCCCGCGCGAGGGCGGGACCCTGTACGAGGCTCAGTGGCGGTCCGCCATCGACAGCCACTCCGACCAGGCGCTCATCGTCTCGTTCAACGAGTGGATGGAAACGACCAACATCGAGCCGAACGCGGAATGGGGCGACCAGTACCTGGGGATGACGGCGGAACTGGCCGCCCGGTTCCGCGAACGCTGAGGTGGCTACCCGGCCGTTACTCGACCGTGACGGACCCCGTCATCTCGGGATGGTACTTGCAGGTGAAGTCGTGCGAGCCCGCGTCCAGCCCCGACAGCTCGATGTCGGCGCTCTCGCCGGCCTGCACGTCCTGGTCGATGCCGGCGGCCTCCAGGGTGAAGCTGTGCAGAGCCTGCCCGTCGTTCGTCACGGTGATCGTCTCGGCCGAGGCCGTGAACGTGGACGGCTGGAACTCGTTGTCGACCATCGTCACCGAGTCGGTCGTCTCGCCGCCGTTCCCGCCGTCGCCACCGCCGCCGCAGGCGGCCCCGAGCAGGGCCACCACGGCCAGCGTGATCGCGAATCGAGTCAAGCGCATGGGTGTGTGCCTCCCTTCCGTGCGTTTCCCACATCCTATCCGCCCCCCGCCACGTCTACCCACGCCGCAACGCGGGTAAGACCGAGATGACGCGACGGAAGGAGGGGAACATGGGCGGCGAGAAGGACAAGGCCGAGGGCATCTGGGAGGAGGCCAAGGGCAAGGTCAAGGAGAAGGCCGGCGAGGCCACCGGTGATCGCAGCACCGAGGCCGAGGGCAAGACCGATCAGGCCAAGGGCAAGGTGGAGAAGGCCAAGGGCGACCTGAAGGACGCCGGAGACAGGGCCAAGGACAGGATCAACGAGGCCTTCGAGTAGACCTGTTGGGGGCGGGCCGGGGCCCGCCCCCCACCTCTACGACCGCCCGAGGCGGCGCCGCCTCCCGAGATGCGCGGCCAGCGGGAGCGCGATCAAGCCCAAGACCAGCAGACCGGCATCCGCGGCGCGTGCTGAGCGCCCGACCCTCGGTCCCTTGCTGCCGGTCGGGTTCGGCGGCCCGGTCCAGCTGAACACGTCGATCCCTCGCTGGATGTCCGACGCGACGAAGAAGTACGTCTTCGTCCCGTCCTGGTTCTTCCTGATCAGGAAGTCCTCCACGGCCCAGGTGTTGGCGCCGGGCAGCATCAGGCTGGCGGTCTCCCGGAACGTCCACCGGCCGCTCTTGTCGATGAAGTAATCGACGATCTTGGTCCCGCTCGAGTAGTAGGCCACGATGAGCCGCTGCTCCCCGGGGATGTGCTCGATCACGTGGATATCACAGAAGGTCGCGGCCGGATTGACGATGTCGCTGATGAACACCGCCTTGTCGCCCGAGGGCGTCAGCGCGTATGAGATGTTCGACGGGTTCCGGATGTCGAACACGTGCGCCCCGCCGTTCCCCTCCGGGTTGTCCACGCCCGGGGAGCAGGACGCGCCGGGCGGGACGACGCCGCCGCCCCGCTCGTCCGTGACGAGCATCCACTTGCCGTCGTGGGTCGGGTCGGCCTCGTGCGAGACAGACACTCCCTCGTCGGGCGGGACGAACAGGTTCGTGTTACAGCTCTGGTTGTTGCCGGGCGGCGGCAAGCAGTCCCGCCCCGGGTGGTTGAACGTGCCCAGAAAGGTCCACCCCTCGGCCTGAGGCGAGCCGGGGCCGGCACCGCTGCAGTCCGTGACCTTGGCGGTCGTGTCCGTCCCGTCGGTCAGGGTGCAGGCCAGCGGCGTGCCGCGGACGGCGCCTGACTTCGGGACGGTCAGCTTGCCCACGTCGAAGATCAGGGTGGCGTTCAGCGCGGCGCAGTAGAGCCGGTTTCCGACCGAGGTGATGTCGTGGCAGGCCGCCTCGGAGCCGGGCCGGAGTTCCCCGTCGAACCAATTCCGCTGCCGGGACCAGTCGGGCTGGAACGGGATCCGGTGGACGATGGGGCGACACGCGTCCCGCTTCTGCGCCAGGGTCATCCCCTCGAGCCCGAGGCAGGACCGGATGTCGACCACGTCGATCCATGGGCGCCCGCTGAAGTCCGAGCTCGAGTTGTAGATGATCCACGGTCGCTTGGCGTCCACCGTGTGCGTGTGCGAGAAGCCGGCCTGCCGGGTCAGGTGGATCTCCCGGGGCTCGAAGGAGGGATCCTCGATCCCGCTGATGTCGATGATCTCGAGCCCGCCGCCGCCCGCCCCGGTGTCGTGACACCGGCCGGTAGCGTCCGTCGTGTCGATGAGTAGCTCGGGGTCGACATACCCGGTCACCTGGGAGTCGTGCTGGAGCCCGGTCACGCCGGTGGTGCCGATCAGGCAGGCCGCCGAGCCGTGGTCGGCCCGCCACTCCGGAGCCACCGTCCCGTTCGCGGTGAGCCTGACGATCCGCTGGCCGACGTGATCCGCGGGAGCCTGGCCGAGCGTCCCGGAGGCCACGAAGATGTCCCCGCCGGCCCGGAAGAACTCGAGATCGGTGCCGGGGTTGACGGGGAAGTTGTCGATGAACTCCCAGGTGCCCTCGCCGAACGTGGTCATCGACGCGGGCGCGCCCTCGGTGGGGGCCAAGGGCGTGTTCGGGTTGGTATGGTCCGCGCCGGCCGGCGTGGCCACCAAAGCCAGGCCGAGCGTCAGGGCGAAAAGCGCGGACAGGGACATGCTGCGCGTCTTCATCGGACCACCCCCTGAGGACGTTGGGTGCTACGCGCGATGCGCATGTTATGGGTTCGACGGCCCCGGCTCAAACCCTGTCCCGGCTATCATCCGGACGTGCTCGCCCGGGCGGCCATCCTCGCTCACCCGCTGCTCGACCCGGGCGGTCTGCGGGTTCCGCCCCTCTCGACCGCGGTGGCGGCCATGCTCCTGGTGACGGCCGTGGCCCGGTTCTGGCCGGGCGGGCACGCTCTGCCCGGCCTCCGCTCCCACAACGAGACCCACTCGTGGCTGGGTCCCCTGCGAGGGCCGATGATCGCCGGGCGCCTCGTCGGCATCCTCCTGCTGGTGCTCGCCGTGACGGCCGGACGGCTGGGATCGGAGCGGGAGCTCGAGAACATCGCGCCCGCGCTGATCATCGGGGCGGCCTGGCCGCTCCTCCTGCTCGGCAGCGCGCTCGTGGGAGCGGTGTGGCGGTGGCTCGACCCCTGGGACGCGCTGGCCCGCCCCGTTGCTCCGCCGGGCGAGGCGTCGGGCGACGTTCACTGGGCCGGCGTCGCGGCCCTGGCGTGGGTGTGGTACCTGAGCGCCTACCAGACGCCGCTCCACCCGAGGTCGATCGGGCTGGCCCTGGGCGCCTACACGATCGTCACCCTGGCCGGTTGCCTGGCGCTGGGGCGGAGGAAGTGGCTCTCGCGGGCCGAGGCGTTCGGCCTCCTGTTCGGATGGACCGCGCTCCTCCGACGAGGCCACCTCCCCTCGTGGGCCCCGCCCCGAGGCGCGGAGATCGTGCTGGGTGTGCTCGCCGGGGGGCTGGCGTTCGGGGCGATCAGGCAGTCGAGCCTGTGGGGCGGGCTCAACCTCGCCGAGCACGCCCTGGTCCTGGCCACGGCGGGGATCGCCGTCGCCGCGGGGGGCTTCGCGGCGCTGCTGTGGTGGATAGAGCGCCGGGCGGGAGCCGTCGAGGCACGGGGCAGCGTGGCGGCGGCCATGGTCCCCGCGGTCGTCGGGCTCGCAATCGCCCTGGCCCTGGCCAGGAACCGGCTGTTCACGAGCGTCCAGCTGTTGCCGGGGCTCCTGGCCGACCCGCTCGGCTCGGGCGGCGGACCGCTGGCCCGCGGATACCCCCTCGAACCCGATCCGCTCGGGGTCACCGGGTTGGTCCTCGCGCAGGCCGCCGTGCTCCTGGCGGCACACGTGGCGGGCGCGCTGATCCTGGCCCGGCGGGCGGCGGCTCCGGGCCGCCAGCCGGCCATGGTGGCCCTGGCCGTCTCCGTGGGCGTCGGGATGGCCGGCCTCACGGCCGCACAGGTCTAGCGACGGCCCCCCGGGAACCCATGCGCCTCTGCCGGTGTATGCGGTGCAGACCGACCGGGAGGGCCGAGGCATGCGGCAACGAGCGATCCGCGGCGGGCTCGTCGCGGCGATGGTGTCGGCGTCCCTGACGGCGTGGGCCTCGCCGTCCACAGCAGGCGGGGGCTGCCACGGGGGAGCCACGCAGGGCAGCGGCGACACGGTGGCCATGGTCGACGCCTGCTTCACCCCCAGCGTCCTTCGGGTCGAGCCGGGGACGGAGGTCACCTTCGTCAACCAGGACCCGACGACCCACAACGTCACCGCGAGCGGCTGGGGGCACTTCGAGGACATGCGGGAGGACAACGCGTTCACGGCGACGTTCGACGAGCCCGGCGTGTACCCCTACGCGTGCACCTACCACGCCGGCATGACCGGCGCGATCGTGGCCGGCGACGGTATCGGAGCGGGATCCGGGAAGCTGGTGAAGATCGATCCGGTCACCGAGCCGGTGGGCTCCTCGAGCCGCGCGGCGGAGAAAGCGGCTCCGGCCACGGCCTCAGCGGCGGGGACGTCGGCGATCGGGTGGGCGGTCGGCGGAGCGGGCGGTGTCGTCCTCGGGGCGGCATCGGCGCTGATCCTCCGGCGCCGGACGAGAAGAGCGGACTAGCGAGACGAGCGGTTCCCGGTCTCGAAGGATCGGTGGAACCGCGCATGGCGTGTCGCGGCACCCACCCTCTACGACTCCTCAGATGTTGCGAATGGCATCTAAACCTAAGCCTCGAATGGGTCCAGCCTGATCCCCCTTGCAGCCGGGAATTAGCAGCGAGAAACTGCAGCGGATGTTGCCCAGGTGGGCTGGGCCACGAGCGGAAGGAGAGCATATGTCAGCGCGCAAGTTGGTGCTCGGAGGGCCCGTCTCGATCGCCGTCATCCTGGTCATAGCGGCTTTGCTGGTCGGCTACGCGGGGCAGGAGAGACCGGCCCTGGCCGCCGACGCCGAGCAGCGTGTGATGATTTCAGAGCGGATGCAGTTGACGGGCCCGACCACGCAGGCAGGCACATGGGTCGGAACCGGTGCGGTGAACGATGCTGGAGCCGGGATGGCGATCTTCACCGTTGTTCCACACGGCGACGACAAGGGCCTGTTGAGGGGGACGCACGTGCTCACAGGCTCGTCAGGAACGATCACGATCGAGACAACAGCCTTCGTCCGCCCCTTCCCACCCCACACGCCTCCGCGCGCCATGGCCGAGGGAACCTGGAAGATAGTGAGCGGCACTGGCGCGTACGCTGATCTCCAGGGCCGCGGCAAGGTCTACGCGACAGCGGACTTCACAACAGGAGAGATCACGATCGTCCGCGACGGCAACGCCAACTAGTAGAAGACCCCGGAACGCTGAGAGGAGTCAAGAGAAACGTCGAGAATTCGCTTCCTTCCGAAGCAGGGAATCTCGGACGATGGACCCGATCCTCCCTGCTCCGGCACCGGGGCGTCGAGTGGAGGTGGCGCGAGGATGTGTGAACCGTCTCCCGCTGATTGATGCTCTCGCGGAGGGGATCGCGTACTCTCCGCCGGTCGAGCCTGTCAAAAGCGAAGTTGGCCACAAGTCTGCGACGTGGCTTCGCCAGCTGGCTGGCATCGAATTCGTAGCGAAGCGACGGAGACCTCCTGGGAGGGTGAGTTTGCCCGGGCTAGGATCGCCCGCTTCTTCGGTTACAGCTTCATTTCCAGGGCTCAATCGGATGCCGGCGATGAGCGGGCTGCGCCCGCGAGTGGTAGGCGTATCCGGTAGCGGGGCAAGGAGGTCGATGCGAGGTCGAGTCATCCTGGCGGCGGTGGCCGCAGGATTACTGATCTTGCCAGCGTGCGCGGGACAGGCGGAGACCGTCGGGCCAGCGCCGGCGCAGCAGGCGGCGCCGACGGCACCCGAGCCTGCCCCCCGAGCGGTCCGGCCAGGCGATCCGTGGATCCCCGGGCAGGTCGAGGGATCCGGCGACTTCCACGGAGACCTGTTCGAGTCCGTCAACCAACTAATCCGTGGCAGCGACCTCATCATCCTCGGCGCTGTGCGAGGGTCCACCGTGGGCGAGGTGTTCCCCGACGAGGGTGGCGGGGCGTATCCCACAGTGGAGGTGCACACCGGCGGTTGCCGTGGAGGAGCGCCTGAAGGGCGCGGCCCCGGAGGAGATTACGGTGGCCACTAACGAGCTGGGGTTCACCGGCCCATCACAGAGGGAGTGGCGGGCCCCGGGCCTCCGGGTCCTGCTGTTCCTGATGCCGAGCAGAGAGGTCGAGGAGCCCGGCTTCTATATCCTGGCTGGTCTGAACTACGCGCAAACGGCCTTCATCGTCCGGGGCGAGGACATCGAGCTGACCACGCCCGGCGAGATTTACCGGATCGCCGAGCGGGTGGCAGCCATGTCGGTCGCGGAGCTGCACGAAGCTGTCCGCGGCGGCTCCTAGGCCCGGCAACTCATTGCCTCAGCCCGAGCGGGACAAGGTCACGATCTTCGAGAAAGCCCAGGCGCGGCAGAAGGAGACCTCACTCAGGTCGCCTCTGGGAGCCGTAGCAGAGGGAGCGAGGCCCAAAGACCCCGAACCCCCGGTGGGAACACCAAGCCGGGGTCCTCCCCCTCTGCGTTCGATTCCTGTTCTGGTGGCCTCGCGCATTTTCGCTGTTGAGCGAAGACTTCCCTGTCGTATGAAGGAAGCCCTGGAAACAGAAAAACCCCCGTCTACCTGGCAGTTCTCTTCGTGGAGGTGAGGGGAGTTGAACCCCTGGCCTCTGCCGTGCGAAGGCTTTGACCCGAACCTCCACACCCTGGCGTTGGAGGAGAGAATGAGCTCTGACCTGCGCGTTTACCCTCTCGACGGTTCTCGGTGGTTCCTGCCGCTTCCCTGTCGATCGCGGGGCGGCCGCGGGGCAAATGCGGGGCGGGAAACACCCTTCCTTGAACTCGGCCATGTGACTCGTGCCCGCGAACCTCCCGGCACGGCCACGACCCCACTCGGCCCCCTTAGGTCGCACCGCCTGGTAGCCGAAGACGTACTCGCAGGTCCTGATCCGACTACTCGCCAAGCGAAGCTGGGACCTGAAAGGGCCTGTTCGTCGGTGAGGATCCCCGGGATCGCCAGGACCTCGAGGGCGAGGATCCCGGTACATCTCCTTCTGGATGAAGTCGGCCGGGACCGCCGGTCCTGACGCGAGCTCCAACACGGCCATGGTTCTGCCTTCCTCATCAAGGATCGCGTCCTCGAGCAGATAGCCGGCGATCTCGACGTTGTTATGGGCCACGGCGAGCTCCGACGGATCGCCGACTGACCGGCGGATTCTCCGAGGAATCCCCTCGGCGTAATTCCCCCTGTCATCGCCAGTGGGGCCGAACGGCGAGGGGCCTTGAGGACGGCAAGGTCTACGACATTTCGAACCTAAACTTCTGAGCGCAGTGCTTGCCCCGGCCCCAACCCTCAACTCAAGTGCCGACGTCCAGTCAGGCTACTTCCTTAGCTCCTGCGCAGATGGCGCAATAGAGACCACTACCCACCGTTTCGCGTTCCTCTGGGACCTCAGAGGCCCGGGAGACAGCCGAAGGATCTGGGGAGGACCCGTGAACTAAGTGCCGGCGGTGCCCCGGCCTCCTGGCACGGCGGAAGCCGCAAAGCCCAGCTCCCCGCTGATGCGCTCGGCCGTGCGGAGGAGCTCAGGAAGGAAGGACCTGATCCTCTCCAGGCTGGTTCGGCCTGCGTGGGCGGAGATATTCATGGCCGCGATCACGTTGCCGCCGCTCCGGATCGGGGCGGCCATGGACCGGACCCCCTCCTCGAGCTCCTGATCGACGAGGGCCCAACCCCCGGCACGGACATCGGCCAGGATCTTCCGAAGGAGGGGCTCGCTCGTGACCGTCCGCGCGGTCAGTTGCTTGAGCTCGATGCTCTCCAGCACATGATCGAGGTCCTGCTCCGGCAGATTGGAAAGGAGGACCCTCCCCATGGACGTGCAGTATGCAGGAAGCCGCGACCCGATGTTCAGAGCGATCGTCATGATCCTCCTCTGGCTGTGGCACTCGGAGGGGTGATTGGTGCCATTCTGGGAAGCTCTCTCGCCCTTGAGATCCGTGGGCCCACCCTGCGCTACATATTCGCGGCGTTCTTGGCCATCGTGGGAGTCCGCATGATCCAGGTCGCGAAGACCAAGGGATCCGTTATTTCCAGTCGCCGCCGGCCCCCTCCGCCACCTCGACCCCCTCGATGATCTCGAGCCTATAGGGCACATCGTTCGTGGCCGACTGCCTCCCAATGCGAGGCACCGGCCACGGCGTGCGTGGGGGGTGTGCGGATCGCACAATCGAATCGCCACGAGATTTGGTTGACCCGCCGTTGTCCCATGGAGGCGGAGGGTGGCAACAATGGCATGAGGGCGAGGCCTGGCCGGGCCCGGCTCAAGGCCCGAGGAGGTGGATGATGGGGACCCTGCGGCTGGCACTGATCCAGATGCGGAGCGAGGTCGGGGCCCGCGACCAGAACGTGGCCAAGGCCCTCGAGTACATCGACGAGGTCGCCGCGGAGCGGCCCGACCTCATCGTGGTCCCTGAGTTCTTCAATACCGAGTACTTCGCCCAGTATCGAGACTACAGATACTTAGACTACGCCGAACGCGAGGACGGGTACACGATCACCGCCGTCCGGAAACGGGCGGTCGAGCATGACGTGACGATCTGCGCCACGATCTTCGAGGAGGAGGGGCCAGGGATTTACTTCGATACGGCCTTCCTGATCGACGGCTCGGGCGATATCGTGGGCAAGTATCGGAAGACCCACCCCGCTGCCGTCCGGAGCCTGGAGAAGATCTACTTCCGGGGAGGCACGCGATTCCCTGTGTGGAGCGTGAAAGGCATCCCCACCGGCATCATCATCTGCTACGACCACTTCTTTCCAGAGACCGCGCGGAACTGCATGGTCAACGGCGCGGAGCTCATCCTGGGGCCGTTCGCGGCGCCGGCCGAGCCCAACTGGGACGCCCTAATGACGGTGCGGGCCTGGGAGAACGGGGTCTACATGGCCCCCTGCAACAAGGTCGGCCTGGAAGGCGAGTGGACGTTCGGGGGGGCCTCGATGGTGGTGGACCCCTTCGGTGAGATCGTGGCCCGAGCTGGCGACCGGGACGACGAGACTCTCGTGGTGGAGGTGGACCGCGACCGCGTCTACCAGGCCCGCCGCCGGTACCCGATGCAGCGCGACCGGCGCCCGGAGATCTACGGCCTCCTGTCTACGCACACCGAGGAGGCCCGGAGCTTGCTGTGAGCGAGGTCCTGAACTCTCACCTGACGGAGGCGGCGAACGCCCGCCGGCCGGTGGAGGTCGTCCATCGGGTTCGAATGAGCCAGCTGGACGCCCACTACGGCGGCAACCTGGTCGATGGAGCGAGGATCCTCCAGCTCTTCGGCGACGTGTCCACGGAACTGATGATCCGCCTAAACGGGGACGAGGGTCTCCTGGCCGCCTACGAGCACCTGGAATTTCTGTCCCCCACTTTCGCCGGCGACTTCCTGGAGGTCCGGGCCACCTTGCTAGAGATGGGACGAACCTCCCGGAAGGTGGCCGTCTCCGCCGACCGGTACATCAGGTCTAGCCCCGAGAGCGACTCCGCGGCCGACCTGATGGAGGAGCCGGTCCCCGTCTGCCGAGGGGTCATGGTCGCCGTGGTCCCCGCCGATCGGCAGAGGTAGTTCTGGCCCGGCCGCTTTGGCCACTCTGCACAACGGCCCTCCAGCAGATTTGGGCGCTGGTCCCTTGTGAGGTTGCGGACCAACGGGGCACCCTACGGCAGACAAGCCTGGACACCGAAGGGAGACGATTCCGACGGAGCGCGTGGGCATGTGCTTCCTCGACCGGCCCGACCCTCGGAGGCAGGTAGCGATCGCCCAGCAATGCGAGCGGCTGGGCTACGAGTCGATCTGGGTCTGCGAGACGAGGACCGCGCGGGACGCCATCTCCGTGCTGGGGGCCATGGCGTACGCCACAGAGCGGATCAAGCTTAGCTCGGGCGTGGTCAACAGCTGGACCCGACCGGCCTCCCTCATGGCCTTGACCTTCGCCTCCCTCAGCGAGCTCGCCCCCGGACGGATGGTGCTCGGTATCGGTGCCTACTGGGATCCCCTGGCGTGGAAACAGGGGATCAACCGCGAGAAGCCTCTGAAGCAGATGCGCGAGTACGTTGAGGTCTTCAAGCGGCTTCTCCGGTTCGAGACCGTGTCCTTCGAAGGGGAGCTGGTCCAGGTCCGCGACCTCCGCCTGGAACTGGGCCACGGTGTGGAGCTGGAGCCCGACCTGGTGCCCGTCTACATCGGCGCCACAGGATTCAAGATGCTAGAGCTCTCGGGGGCCATCGCCAACGGCGTCCTCCTGAACGCGTTCACCTCCCTGGTGTACCAGGACAAGGCCCTCCGGCACATCGAGACGGGAGCTCAGCAGGCCGGTCGCTCGATCGACGACCTGGACCTGCCCCAGCTCGTTGTGGTCTGCATGGACAACGACGATCCGGACCGAGCTCGCACGACCGCCCACTATGTCGCCACGATGTACCTCGGCCAGCAGCCCCACATCGCCAAGGCCAGCGGCATCCCCCAAGAGCTCCTCGACGACGTGAACCGGACTATGGGGGGATGGCCTCCCAAGGAAGGCGGCATACAGGAGGCCATGGAACTCGTGCCCAGAGACGTGGTTGACTCCCTGGCCGCTTCAGGGACCGCAGAGGAGTGCCGGAAGCAGGTGGAGGCGTACATCACCCGTCCGAACATCTACCCGGTGGTCCTGCCGCTGACGGACAACTACGAGGAGATCGCGGACGGGTTCGGGCCCAGTCTCCCTCTCCACTAAGTATGGCCCGGCTGGCCGACTTCGAGCAGGAGGCGGCGGATCTAGACCGCCGGCTCTGGTTCCTGTGGGTGGCCACCGCCGTCGCGGCGGTGTCGCTCCTGCTGAGCCGGGGGATGGGCCTCCTGGTGTGGGGCGGCGTGCTGGCCCTGTGCGCCGGGGGCCTCCTGCTCGCCCGGCACTCCTACGTTCGGCTGGCCCGGCAGATCGAGCACCTCCCCCGGCGGAGCCGGGACCAGGCGCGGCGCCTACTGATGCGCCACGGACGCTTCCTCTTCGTCCGGATGGAGGACGCGCGGGGGGGTAGCCGCCCGAGGGTCTCGCCGTGAGCCTTCGCACGCCCGAGCAGTACCTTAAAGGCCTCCGGGACGACCGGGCGGTCTACTATCGGGGCGAGCGCGTGCCGGACGTGACCGAGCACCTGGACCTGGGCCTGGCAGCCCGACATGCCTCCATCGACTTCATGCTGCCCAAGGATCCTCGCCATCGGGACCTGGCCGTGGTCACCGAGGCCGGCGAGGCCTACTCCTCGTACTATCGGATCCCTCGCTCAGCTGACGACCTGCTGGCCCGATCCCGGCTGATCGAACTGGGCACTACGGAGGGCGGGACCCTGGTGCTTCTGATCAAGGAGATCGGAACCGACGCCCTGTTCGCCCTGATGCGGATCCTGGCCGCGGCCGGAGAGCGGGATGGCGAGGAGCGGGTCCGGGCTTTCCACCGGCGCTGCCGCAACGAGGACGCGGCGCTGGCCGTCGCCCAGACCGACGTTAAGGGAGATCGGTCCAGGCATCCGCACGCTCAGGATGACCCCGACCTGTATCTCCGGGTCGTGGATCGGTCCGACGAGGGGATCGTGGTTCGAGGAGCCAAGGTGCATACCTCGTGCGCGCCGTACGTCGACCACCTCATCGTCCTCCCCAGCCGGACCATGGGACCAGAGGATGAGGCGTGGTCCGTGGCCTTCACGGTCCCCGTGGCTACTGCGGGCGTGCGCCTGTACGCGGCCGATTTCCTCGGGGGGACGGAGGATCCGTTCACCCAGCCCATCTCCTCCGCCCACCGAATGATCGAAACCCTCACCGTATTCGACGACGTGTTCGTGCCCTGGGACCAGGTCTTCTTCGCCCTCCGTCCCGACCTGGCGGGCCCCGCGGCGCTCACGTTCGTCGAGTTCCATCGGTTCACTGCGGTCAGCTACAAGCTGCCGCTCCTGGACGCCCTGGTTGGAGCGTCGGTCGCAGTCGCCGAGGCCAACGGCATCCAGGGCGCCGGCCACGTCCGCGACAAGCTCACCTGGCTCATCGGATACGCGGAAACTGTCCGAGCGCTGACGCACCTGGCCGCGGTCCGGGCGCGCAAGGACGGCGCGATTGTCCATCCGGACGTCCTGACCACGAACCTGGCCAAGTGGTCCTTCGCCCGCGACTTCCACCGAGCCCTAGAGGTCGTCCAGGATCTGGCCGGCGGGCTCCTGGTCACCGGACCGTCGGGGGCGGACTGGGAATCGGGGGAGGTCCGGCCCGTGCTGGAGAAGTACCTCCGGGGGGCCTGGCCCGCCGGTAGGAGGATGGCGATCCTGAACCTTATCGCCGACCTCACGTCGGGGCCGTACGGCGGGTACCAGGCTGTGCTGGCCATCCACGCCGAGGGGTCCATCGAGCCGGAGAAGATGGCCCTGCTCCGGGCCTACGATCCCGGCCGGGCGGTCTCGCTGGCTCTCAGGCTCGCCAAGCTCGACGCGGAGACCGAGTCCTGATCGCCCGCCGGGCGTCCGCCCCTACTGCGACGGGAGGGAGCGCACCCAGTCGGCGAGGACCCGGCCGATGTCGTCGGGGGAATCCTCCTGGAGGAAGTGGATCCCCCGGACGCTCACCTCCCGCTGGTTGGGCCACGTCCGGCAGAAGTCCCGCTGGGGCCCGGTGAGGATCGAGCCTGGCTTCCCGTTGACAAAGAGCTTGGGAGTCCTGGTCCCCGCCATCCATTCGGCGCACCGGGACACGATGGCCACCACGTCCGCCGGCTCACCCTCGATGGGCAGTCCCCCACGGCCATCGCGGGATTGTGGGCGCTGACGCGCTCAGGCCTTTTGAGGGCCGTGGCAGGAGGCGCTTGAGAAGGAGCGGGTCCGAATGGAGGCTCGGCAGGCGGAGGGAAGCGCCCTAGCACCCT
>JBOGWD010000179.1:0-2863 GCA_050693275.1 Actinomycetota bacterium
CGGCCCCCGCGGACCAGCTCGGCCAGGTTCTGGTCCATGGTGTGCATCCCGTGCTTCGCCCCGGCCTGCATCGAGGAGTAGATCTGGTGGACCTTGGCCTCGCGGATCAGGTTCTGGATCGCCGGCGTGGCCACCATGATCTCCGCGGCCGCCACCCGCCCCATCCGATCCGACGACGGCAGCAGCTGCTGGGTCACCACGCCCTGAAGGGTCACGGCCAGCTGGACCCGGACCTGCTGCTGCTGGAACGGCGGGAACACGTCGATGACCCGGTCGATGGTCTGGGGCGCGTCCTGCGTGTGCAGCGTCGCGAACACCAGGTGGCCCGTCTCCGCCGCGGTCAGGGCGGTCTGGATCGTCTCCAGGTCGCGCATCTCACCCACCAGGATGACATCCGGATCCTGCCGAAGCACGTGTTTCAGGGCCTCGGCGAAGGAATGGGTGTCGTGGCCGACCTCGCGCTGGTTGACGATGCACCGCTTGTGGCGGTGGAGGAACTCGATGGGGTCCTCCACCGTCATGATGTGCTCGTCGCGCTCGCTGTTGACGATGTCGACCAGCGCGGCCAGCGTGGTCGACTTGCCCGACCCGGTGGGGCCGGTCACCAGGACCAGCCCGCGAGGGAGCCGGGCGAAGTCCTCGGTCTGCCGCGGGAGCCCCAGCTGCTCGATCGTCTTGATCTCGAAGGGGATCATCCGGAACGCCGCTCCCAGCGCGTCCCGCTGGAAGTACACGTTGACCCGGAACCGGCCCTTGCCCGGCAGGGCGTAGGACACGTCCAGCTCCAGGTCCTGCTCCAGCCGCTCCCGCTGCCTCTGCGTGAGGATCGAGTAGACCATCCGCTGGAGCTGATCGGGCTCCAGCTTCGGATACTCCTCCAGCCGATGAAGGGCGCCGTTCAGGCGCACCACCGGCGGCGATCCCGTGGTCAGGTGCAGGTCGCTGGCCCCTCGGTCGACCACGATCTCGAGGAGCTCCGGGATGGGGACCTCCCGGACCTGCGACGTCGTCTCTGCCGTCATGCTCATCTCACACCACCACCCTGAAGATCTCGTCGACCGAGGTGGACCCCAGCCGAGCCTTTTCCAGGCCGTCCTCGCGCAGGGTGATCATGCCCTGCTCGATGGCAAGCCTCCTAATCTCATCGGACGATTTGGCCTCCGCCGTTAGCCTTTCGATCTCTTCGGTCACAGGCATGACCTCGTAGAGGCCCATCCGGCCCCGGAACCCCGTCCGGCCGCACCGGGTACAGCCGGCCGGGCGGAACAGCTCCTTGATCTGGGCCCGGGCCTTCTCGGGGAACCCCGCCTGCTCCAGCTCGGCCTTGGACGGCTTGTAGGCCTCCTTGCAGTGGTCGCAGAGGCGCCGGGCCAGGCGCTGGGCCACCACGCAGTCCAGAGCCGAGGCCACCAGGTAGGGCTCCACCTCCATCTCGACCAGCCTGCTGACCGCCGACGAGGCGTCGTTCGTGTGGAGGGTGGACAGGACCAGGTGGCCGGTCAGGGCGGCCTCCATGGCGATCAGCGCCGTCTCCCGGTCCCGGATCTCACCGATCAGCAGCACGTCCGGGTCCGACCGGAGGATCGAGCGGAGGGCCGAGGAGAAGGTCAGCCCGGCCTTGTTGTTCACCTGGATCTGGTTGATCCCGGGGAGCCGGTACTCGACAGGGTCCTCCACCGTGATGATGTTCCGGTCGACCGAGTTGATGATGTTGAGCGTGGCGTACAGCGTGGTGGACTTCCCCGACCCGGTGGGACCGGTCACGAGGATCGTCCCGTACGGCCTGCGGAACCCCTTCTCGAACTCCGTATAGCTCGAATCCGCGAAGCCGAGGTCCTCCAGCTTGAGGAGCACGCTGCTCTTGTCCAGGATCCGGATGACGATCTTCTCGCCGTAGACGGTCGGCAGCGTGGCCAGACGGAGATCGACCGCCTTCCCCCCCACCACCAGGCCGATCCGGCCGTCCTGGGGGATGCGGCGCTCGGCGATGTTGATCTCGGCCATGACCTTCAGCCGGGAGATGAGCCCGGCCTGGATGTTCTTCGGCGACCGCATCACCTCGTGGAGCACACCGTCGATCCGGTACCGGATCCGGATGTCCTTCTCCGCGGGCTCGATGTGGATGTCCGAGGCGCGGTCGCTGACGGCCTGGGTGATGAGCAGGTTGACCAGCTTGACGATGGGAGCGTCCTCGATGGCCGCCTCGATCTGGTCGAGGTCGGCGGCCTCCCCGGTGGCGGCCGAGGCCTCTGTGGCCATGTCCTCCGCGGACTGCTCGAACTGACCGTACTTGCGGATGGCCGAGTCGATGTCCGCGGCCGTGGCCACCACCGGCTTGACCTCGAGGCCGGTGATGGTCCGGATGTCGTCGAGGGCGAACACGTTCGAGGGGTCCGACATGGCCACGACGAGCCTCGAGTCGTCGAACCCGATCGGCAGGGCCCGATAGCGGCGAGCCACCTGGTCGCTGATGAGGCTCGCCGCCGAGGGATCGATCTGGTGGTCGGTCAGGTCGACGAACTGCAGCCCGACCTGCCGGGCCAGGGCGGCCACCAAGTCGGTCTCCTTCACCAGGCCGAGCTCGATGAGGACGCGCCCCAGCGACCGACCCTTGCGCTCCTGCTCCGACTGGGCTCGCTCGAGCTGCTCCTGGCTGATCAGGCCCTCCTCCAGGAGGACGTCGGCCAGGTCCTTGATCCTCTTCACGGCGCCCGCCTCGGCGGTCTCCCCTCTAGGACTCATCGCGGCCCTCCATGTCCGCGAACAACTGCGCGAACTCCCGGGTCAGCGCGACACGATCCACCTCGGCCGCGTGCCGGGTCTCGGAGGCTTCCTCGGCGTCCTGGCCCTGATCCTTGACCTC
>JBOGWD010000180.1:0-12473 GCA_050693275.1 Actinomycetota bacterium
CTTCTGGGAGCTGACCAGCAAGAGCCTCACCAGCAACCAGTTCCCGGCCCTGAACGCCGCGCTGGGGAACAAGGGAACCAGCCTGGCCGACGCGTTCCACGCGGGCGCCATCGCCATCCGCCTGGGCCAGCCGTGCGGTGGCCCGTGGGTCTACCCCCACTGCTTGGAGGAGAACGCCGGGTACGCGGCGGTGGCGGGGCCCCTCCCCAACCAGGGGGCGATCACCTCGTCCGGCGGCACCTTCGAGGGCGCGGTCCCCGACGACTACGCCATCAACTGGGTGACCCTGCCCACGTCGGGGCCCTATCCGGTGACGCTCTCGAACACATCTCAGGGAGGTTCGCTCCGAGCCACGGTGGCCTGCGTCACCGGCGCCGGGCCCAAGCTCGCACCGCTGCCCGACGTGGTGGGATCGGGAGCCGTGACGACCCTGACATCGTTCGATCCTGCCGGCTGCACCGGGTCGCCTGTGGCCGTGATCACCAACCAGGCCGAGTCGGCCCCCAACCCGGCCTTCTCGGCGCCGAGGTCCTACGAGTTGACCACCGGGCTCGCCCCCAAGGCCGTGAAGCTGAAGGCCAAGCCCAGGAAGCTCGACCGGGGTGATCGGGCCAGGCTCAGGGCCATGGTGACGCCGTGCCCGGGCCACCAGGGGGACGTGGTCGAGTTCTTCCGCAAGAAGAAGAAGATCGCCACGAAGAAGAGCAACTCCAACTGCGTGGCCAAGGTGAAGGTCAAGGTGTGGAAGACGTCGACCTTCCGGGCGGTCTCGCCTCAGCAGGACGCGGATCATCTCGCCGGGACGTCGAAGAAGGTGAAGGTGCGGGTCCGCCGCTCCTGAGACAATCCACCGGTGACCCGCATCGTCCGGATCCTGGCGTCCAACCCCGGCCCGTACACGCTCGAGGGGACCAACACGTGGGTCGTGGGGAGGCGGCCGTCGGTGGTGATCGATCCGGGCCCGGACGACGCTGGTCACGTCCTGGCGGTGGCCGACGAGGCGGAGCCCGTGGCGGCGATCCTGCTCACCCACCGCCATCCCGACCACGCCCCCGGGGCTCGGCGGCTGGCCGAGGCCACCGGCGCCGAGGTGTACGCCTTCCGGCCGCAGGGTGGGGAGCGTCGCCTCGGTCCCGGTGAGGTGGTGGAGGCCGGCGAGGTTCGGCTGCTGGCCATGCACACGCCCGGACACACGCCCGATCACCAGTGCTTCGTCCTGGAGCCGGAGCGCCACGTGTTCACCGGCGACACCGTGCTCGGCCGGGGCACCACCATCATCGACCCGCCCGAGGGGGACATGGCCGCGTACGTCCGATCGCTGGAGGCGCTCCGCGACCTCGAGCCGGCCACGATCTACCCGGGCCACGGCCCGGTCGTGTTCACGCCGAAGGGGAAGCTCGACTACTACCTCCGGCACCGGGCCGAGCGCGAGGAGCACATCCTGGCCGCCGTCGGTCGAGGGAAGCGGGCCGCCGCCGAGATGGTGTCCGAGATCTACGGGGGAGAGGTTCCCGAGGAGCTGTACCCGGCCGCCGCTCGGTCCGTGCTGGCCCACCTGATCAAGCTGGAGCGGGAAGGGCGGGTGGCCAGGACCGGCCGCCACCGCGACGAGCGGTTCGTGCCGGTCGGGGACAAGGAGTGCACCCGGTGCGGCCGCCCGGCCGCCCCCGGCTCGCGGTTCTGCCGCCGGTGCGGGCTGGCCGCGCTCCAGGAAGGCCCTCCCGAAGGGTCGGTCGAGCAGGCTTCTCAACCCGCTCCGGACTGAGTATCCTTCCGCGCGACATGCGGGCGGAGTTCTTCCGTGCCGAAGCCCCCGACGAGGTGGTCGGCGACGCCGAGTGGGACGGCCAGCGGGCCGTGATCACCGCGGACGACGACGAGGTCCGGACCGCGCTCGAGCGGGTGTTCCGCCCGTCGTCGGTGGCCGTCGACGAGACGGTGGCCGAGCCCGGCGACCTGGAGTGGTTCCGGGGCGCCGCGAGTGTTCGGGGGAAGGAGGCGGGCCTGTCCGTCCGGTTCGTGACCGAGGTGGCGGGGCGGTGGGATCCGGCCCTCGATCCCGAGACCTACGGTTGGGGAGGACGGAAGCCGGCGCTTCCGCCGTCGTGAACCGGTCCGTCCACGAGGCCGCCGCCGGGGGGTTCGGCTCGGCGGCCGAGGGATACGAGCGATCCCGCCCCGACTATCCGGCCGAGGCCGTGCACCGGCTGGTCCAGGAGCTCGAGATCACCAGAACGTGCCGGGGCATGGACCTCGGGGCCGGCACGGGCAAGCTGACCAGGATGCTGAGGACCACCGGGGCCACCATCGTGGCCGTCGAGCCGGTCGAGGCCATGCGGGCCCAGCTCACGGAGGTCCTGCCGGATGTCCCCCAGGTCGCCGGCGCCGCGGAGGCCTTGCCGTTCGCCGACGAGACCTTCGATGCGGTGGTGTGCGCCCAGGCGTTCCACTGCTTCGACGGGGCTCGGGCCCTCCCGGAGGTCCACCGCGTGCTGAAGCGGTGGGGGCGGCTCGGCCTGCTGTGGAACGTGTGGGACGAGTCGGTTCCCTGGGTGGCCGAGATCACGTCCATCATCGATGGGTACGAGCGGTCGGCTCCGAGGGAGAGGACCCACGAGTGGCGCCGGGCCTTCTCGGCCACGGATCTGTTCGGCCGGCTCCACCAGCTCCGGTTCCCCCACAGGCAGTCGCTCGACGCGGAGGGCCTGGTCGAGCGGTTCGCCTCGGTGAGCTTCATCGCTGTGTTGCCCCAGGACGAGCGGTCCGAGGTCCTCGGCCGGATCCGTCGCCTGACCGAGACCCATCCCGACCTCGCGGGCCGGGACCGGTTCGACCTCCCGTACGTGACCGAGCTGTACTGGTCCGCTAGGGCCTGATCGCTGAGCGCGGCGTGGGGCGGTGGTGGCCGGCGGGAGCCGGGTAGTCAGTCGTCCTCGTCTTGGTCCTCGTCCTCGTCCTCGTCCTCGTCCTCGTCCTTGCCGGGCGGGAGACCCTCGCCCTGGTCGTCGTCCTCGGCCTCGTCACCCTCGCCCTCCTCGGCGTCGTCACCCTCGTCCTGATCCGGCGGCTCCTCCTCGGGCAAGGGAGGAATGGGCGGGAGGTCGCCTTCGGTCGGTGGCTCGGCGTCACCATCGTCATCCGGATCGTCCGGCTCCTCGCTGGGCGGTCCGTCGAACAGATCGATCAATCCCTGCAGACCTGGGGCGACCGGCGGAGGCGGGGTGTCGTCCGGAGGCAGGGTGTCGTCCGGAGGAGGCGGAGGAGCGGGAGGAGCCGGGGGCACCGGGGGCACCGGCGGCACCGGCGGCACCGGCGGGGGCACGACCGCATCGTCGCCCCCCTCGTCGGCGACCGGGGCCGGCGGGATCGGCGCCTCGCCCGTTGGTGCCGGGGGCGCGGCGGGAGCGGTCCCGGGGACCTCAGCGGGAGCGTTGCGGCCCTCGCCGACCGACGGCGTGGACGGGGCCGCGGGCATCTCGATGAGGGGTCCGGCGGTCTCCGCGGGCAGGAGAGCGTCGGAGGCCGTGCCGATCCGGCCGGTGGAACGACCGATCAGCGGCAGGGCCACCAGGGAACCGGCCAGCGTCAACGAGAGGCCGGCGGCAACGAGGCTCTGGACCCACGGCCGCTCCGGAGGTCGAACGGGACCGGCGAAGAACGCCTCGGCGAGAACGGGAGGACGCGGGTCCCTGGGGGCGAGGCGACGCAGGCGAAGCGGCTGCGCCTCACCCTGTGGGAGTTCGTGGCCGACCGCGGCCCCTTCCGCCAGGCGCCGCAGCGCGTCGCGCTCCCCCTGCCCGCTCTGCTCGTTCGCCAACCGTGTCCTCGGGGAGATTGTAGCGCGGGGACACGTCGACTCATAGACCCGATCGGGGGTCGGTGAGGTTGCCGACCGATCCGCCGGATGGCCCAAACGCATCGGTGCCGGGCCGGGACCGGGTGGCCTCCGGACGTGTCGGCGGCGGGGGCTAGCATTAGGACGATGAGCGTCGGCCCCCTCGAAACCGACTCCGCCCGGGCGCGGGTCCTGGACCACGCATCGGGACCCCTGCTGGTGACGGGCCCGCCCGGGTCGGGGAAGACGACCCTGCTCAGGGAGCGGGCGGTTCGCCTCGTTGAGCGGGGGGCGGACCCATCCCGGGTGGCGTTGTTCGTGCTGAGCCGTCGGGCGGCGCGGGAGGCCCACGACGCCCTCATCCAGCGGCTGGCCCGATCCCTTCCCGAGGTCCCGGTGTTCACCGTCCACGGGTTCGCCTACAGGGTGATCGGGCGTCGGTTCGGGGACCTCGGCTACGCGGAGCCGCCCCAGGTCCTGTCGGCCCCCGAGCAGTACGCGGTGGTCCGCGAGCTGCTGGCCGGGGAGCGGGACGCGGACTGGCCCACCTTCGGGCGGCTGCTCGGCGTGCGTGGGTTCGCCCAGCAGGTGGCGGACGTGGTGCTTCGGGCCCAGGAGCGGCTGCTCGGCCCCGAGGACCTCGAGGCCGCGGCGGAGCGGGCCGGGCGCGACGAGTATCGGGAGGTGGCGGCGTTCTACGGGAGGTACCTGGACGCCCAGCTCTCCGCGGGACGAGCCGACTTCGCCGGGCTCCTGTTGCAGGCCGCCACGTTGCTCCGCCGGGACCTGTCGGAGGAGGAGGCCTACCCCCACGTCCTGGTCGACGACTACCAGGACGTGACGTTCGCCACCGAGGGGATCCTCGAGTCTCTGGGGCGTGCCGCGGAGACCGTGGTGGTGGCGGCGGACCCGCCCGGCCACGTGTTCGCCTATCGGGGCGGCAGCCGGGTGCCGCTCTCCCGGCTCGACCGGACCCTCCCCGGCCTGCGCCGGGTCGAGCTCACCGAGGTGCATCGGCGGGGGATCGAGCCCGCCGCCCTCCGTCGTCTCGACGAGCCCCGCGCCCCCGACGGCGACCCCCCGGAGCCGGGCGTCGAGGCTCTGGCGTTCGACCATCCCGGCGAGGAGGCCGACGCGGCCGCGCACGAGCTGCTCCGGGCCCGGGTCGAGGACGGCGTGCCGTGGGAGTCCATGGCCATCATCGTTCGCCGGTACGGGGAGTACCTGACCGCCCTTCGTCACGCGCTCAACCGCCACGACGTGCCGTTCGTGGTCGTGGCCGAGGCGGCGGCCGTGGCGTCCGAGCCTGCCAACCGCCCGGTGATCGACCTGTTCCGGTACGTGCTCCGCCACGACGAGCGCGAACAGCTGCTCGAGCGCCTCCTGCTGTCGCCGGTGGTGGGCCTCGACCCGCACGCGCTCCGCCGGCTCCGCCGGGAGGCTCGGCTCCGCGACGTGTCGCTTCTCGCTCTGGTCGAGGAGCCGCCGGCCGACCTGCCGGAGGATCTCGGCCAGGCCGTGGGCGGGTTCGGAGCGCTCGTCGGCGATCTCGGGCGTGACGCCGCTCGGCTCGGGCCCGACGCGCTCTTCTACCAGGTGTGGGCCCGCCTGCCGTGGTTCCGGGACCTGGTCGGCTCCGAGGGGCCCAGCCGGGACCTCGACGCGCTGGCCGCGCTGGCCGAGGTGCTGTCGAGGTTCGTGGAGCGCCGCCCCGGAGCGACCACGGCCGAGTACCTCGACACGCTCGACGCGGCGGAGTTCGGTCCCGACCCGTGGATCCCCCCCGAGGAGCGGAGGCCCCACGCCGTGCGGATCGTCTCCGCGCACCGGGCCCACGGGATGGAGTGCGACGTGACGGTGGTGGTGGGCTGCCTGGAGGGGGAGTTCCCCAGCCTGGGGCACGGCGAGGCGCTGGTCGATCTGGAGTCTCTGGTCGACCCGAAGCCGGCGGCGGAGCGGATGCGCGAGCGTCTGGCCTCCGAGCGCGCCCTGTTCCGACTGGCGATCTCCCGGGCTCGTCGGCGCACGGTGCTGACGGCGAGCCGGTCCACCAGCGCCAGGAACCCGAGGACCCCGACCAGGTTCGCGGCTCGCCTGGGGCTCGACTGGGATCGGGCGACCGAGGAGGTTCCTCCGGCCGCCTCGCTGGTGACGCTGGAGGCATCCCTGCGGCGGAGCCTGGCCGACGGCGCCGCGCCGAGGGTGGAGCGGTTGGCGTCGCTGGCCGCCCTGCCTGCGGCCGGGGCCGAGCCCCACACGTGGTGGGGCGGCCGGGACTGGACCGACCCGGGGGAACCGCTCCACGCCGGGGAGATCCGCACCTCGTACTCGCGGTTCGGGACCCTGGAGAACTGCGCGCTCCAGTACCTGTACGGGGTGGAGATGGGCCTCGATCCGGAGCGGAGTCACCAGATGTGGGTGGGGACGCTCATCCACGACATCGTGGACCGGGCCCAGCGCGGCGAGCTCGAGCGGAGCGAGGAGGCCGTGCTGGGCGCGCTCGACGAGGTGTGGCGCCAGGAGGTGTTCCCCAACCGGGCCCTGGAGCGCCAGCGGTACCTCGACGCGCAGAAGATGCTTCGTCTGTGGCTGGCCGACGAAACCCTCGGCGAGCCCATCGAGTCCGAGGTCGGCTTCGAGTTCCCCATCGACGGAGCCGTGGTCCGGGGCCGCATCGACGCGGTGTACCGCTTCGGTGAGGGCGGCACGCGCGTGGTCGACTACAAGACGTCCCGGTACACCCCGACCCAGGACCAGGTCCAGGCGAGCCTCCAGCTCGGCGCGTACTACCTGGCCATGAAGCGCGTCCCGGAGCTGGCCGAGCTGGGCGAGCCCCGCCTCCTGGAGCTGGCGTATCTGTTCGCCGAGAGCTCCGACGGTGGCTACAAGCACATGTCGGTGAAGCCGGAGCGGATGGGTACCGGCGAGTACGAGGCCTGGGCGGAGGGGACCATCCTCGAGCTCCTGGAGACCGTGCGGGCGGAGCGGTTCGCCCCGAGCCCCGAGGCCGACTGCATGTGGTGCCGGTTCAAGCCCATCTGCCCTGTGTGGCCCCAGGGCGCGGAGGTGGCGCCGTGAACGACGGGGCCAAGGTCCTCCGGTTCGCCCGGCCCGACGAGCAGCCGTACGCGGAGGCGCCCCCCGAGGTGGTGGCGGCCATGGGCGATCGGGTGCCCACCGTCCAGCAGTGGGAGGCCATCAGCCACCCGCTCTCGCCGTGCGCGGTGATCGCCGGGGCCGGCTCGGGGAAGACCGCGGTGATGGCCGCGCGGGTGGCCTACCTGACGGTGGTGGCCAACGGGGGGCTGGAGGCCGGTCATCCCGGGGCCATGCCGTCGCAGATCCTGTGTCTCACGTTCACGAACAAGGCCGCCGAGGAGCTCAGCCAGCGGGTCCTCCGGGCCGTCCTCGGGCTGGGCCTGGCCGAGGGGGAGGAGCCCACCGTCCTCACCTATCACGCCTTCGCGGCGCGGCTCCTCGACGACTACGGGCTCCGGATGGGCCTCGAGCCGGGCGCCCGTCTCCTGTCGGAGGCCCAGAAGTGGCAGCTGATGGCGTCGCTCCTCGACGAGTGCGAGTTCGAGCACTTCGAGGTTCGCTCGACGTACATCATCGGCGAAGCGCTGCGACTCGCCGAGCAGATGTCGAACCACCTGGCCGATCCGGAGAACGTGGCGGCGGAGAGTCGCCGGCTGGCCGGCGAGATCACCGGGAACAGCCGCGACGACCGGTGGGATCGGCAGGCGCTGCTGAAGCGGGCGGAGCTGGCCGGCCTGGTGGGGATGTACCGGCGGCGCAAGCGGGAGATCGGTGCCATCGACTACGGCGATCAGATCGCCTTGGCCTGCGAGCTGGCCGCCGGGCATCCCGAGGTGGGGGAGGCGTTCCGGGAACGGTTCCCGGTGGTGCTCCTCGACGAGTACCAGGACACCAACGTGGCCCAGGCCGAATTGCTCCGGTCCCTGTGCGGCCGCGGGTACCCGGTGTTCGGGGTGGGCGATCCCGACCAGAACATCTACGCCTGGCGAGGGGCCAGCCTCAAGAACATCCTCCGGTTCCACCAGGACTTCGCGGAGGAGGGAGTCGAGCCCGCCGACCGCCCGCTGTTCGTCAACTTCCGGTCCGGCTCGCGGATCCTGGCGGCGGCCAACGCGGTGATCGAGGGCGTCCCCGCGGAGCGCCGGGCCCCCGGGAAGGTCCTTCGGGAACACCCCGACCGCGGCCAGGGCCGGGTGCTGGCCTTCGTGGCGGCGGACGCCCGGGCCGAGGCCGGGCGGATCGCCGCTCTGGTCCGGGAGGACGCGGAGTCCCACCGCCGCCCGGACGGCCAACCGGGATGGGAGCGCGCCGCGATCCTGTGCCGCAAGCGACGGCTGTTCCCCCCCATCGCCGAGGTCCTGCGGGAGGAGGGGATCCCGGTCGAGGTGGTCGACCTCGGCGGGCTCCTGCTGATGCCGGAGATCGTCGACGTCATGTCGTGGCTCCGCCTCCTGGAGGACCCGGCCCGGAACATCGCCCTGGCCCGGATCCTGATGGGTCCTCGGTGGCGGATCGGCTACCGCGACCTCGTGGCCATGGCCCGGTGGTCGGCGGCACACAACCGCCGGCTCCAGGACGTGCTGCCCGGCGAGGACGACATGCCCGGGGACGTGGCCTTCGCGTTGGCGGAGTCGCTGGATCACCTCGGGGAGATCGAGGGGCTCTCCCGGGAGGCCCGGGGCCGGCTGGACGGGTTCCGGGGCCTCCTGGCCGAGCTGCGGGAGGCCACCTCGGGGTCGTTGGGAGACCTGGTGGGGGCGATCGTGGAGCGCACCGGCCTCCTTCGGGAGCTGGAGGTCTCCTCCTCGGAGGCCGCCCTCGGTTCGCGGCGGAACCTCCTCAACCTCCTCCAGCACGTGTCCTCGTTCGCCCCGGTCGATGGCGAGGCCACGCTGTCGACGCTGATCGCCTACCTCGACACGGCCGAGGAGACCGAGGACGACCTCGAGCCGGCCCAGCCGTCCGAGGCCAACACCGTGAAGCTACTGACGATCCACAAGGCCAAGGGCCTGGAGTGGCCGGTGGTGTTCGTTCCCGGGATGGCCGAGCACACGAAGCGGTCGCAATCGAGCATCTTCCCCGACGCCAGCCGCCAGCCGAACCCGCTGCGCCAGGCGGCCACCCTCCCGTTCGAGCTCCGAGGCGACGCCGACGTGCTGCCTCGGTACGAGGGCGACATCAAGGCGTTCCGCTCGGAGCTCACCGAGCGGGGGGTGGAGGAGGAGCGCCGCCTGTGCTACGTGGCGCTCACCCGGGCCCGGGACCTCCTGGTGTGCTCCTCGGCCTACTGGTACGAGGGGCCGTCCGATCCCTTCAAGCCGGGGCGGTTCCTGGAGGAGGTTCGGGACAGCCGGGACACCGAGGTGGTCGGGGTGGACCGGCCTCCCGCGGAGAGCCCGCTGATCGAGGAGCGGCGACGTCGAGCGGCGGTGTGGCCCCGCCCGGCTCGGCCCGACGACTCGGACGAGCTCTTCCCCGAAGGGTGGAACGCCGCGGCTCGGGAGGCGGTGGAGGACCCCTCGACGATCGAGTGGCGGGTCATGCGGTCCCTCGGTTCGGGCGAGGTCCCGGCGTACCGGGAGCTTGTGGCCGGCCACACCGAGCGGGCCGACCTGATCCGCGAGCGCACGGCTCCGGAGTCCGAGCCCCGGATCCCGACGACGCTGTCGGTCACCGGCGTCATCGACTACTCGAAGTGTCCCAAGCTCTTCTACTGGTCGACGGTCCGGCCGCTCCCGCGCCGGCCGAACGAGCGGGCCCGGTTGGGGAGCGAGGTGCACCGGTGGATCGAGCTCCAGAGCCGGGGGCAGGCCACCCTCCTGGATGTGGACGATCTCCCCGATCTCTCGACCGAGGAGCGGCTGGGCGAGCCGGAGCCGGCGGAGGGGCTCCGGGAGGCCTGGCGCCGGAGCAGGTTCGCCGACCGCGTGCCGCTGTTCACGGAGCGGGCGTTCCTGCTGTACCTCGACGGCATGGTGGTGGGCGGCCGCATCGACGCGATCTTCGGTGAGCCCGACGGCGCCTGGGAGGTCGTGGACTACAAAACCGGGCGGGTGCCGGCGGAGCACGACCGTCTCACGGGATTGCAGCTCGATCTGTACGCGCTGGCCTGCGTGGAGGTGTTCGGGAAGAAGCCCGAGGACCTCACCCTGACCTACTTCTACCTCTCGGAAGGGCAGGAGGTCTCGCGCCGGGCCGGCGACCCCGAGGAGGTCCGGGCCCGGGTGAAGGAAGCCCTGGCCGGCATCGCCGCCGGCAGGTTCGACGCCTCACCGGGTCCGCAGTGCCACTGGTGCGACTTCCTCAGCTTCTGCGTCCCCGGCCAGACCTACGTCGCCGATCCCTCGCCCCGGGACACGCACTAGGCTAGGCTCGCGCCATGGCCGAGACGTGGAGTCCGGCTACCAAAGCGGTTCGAGTCGAGTCGGTCGACGGGGTGGCGGTCGTGCGGTTGTCTCGACCGAAGCTGCTGAACGCTCTGGACCTCCCCACCCTTCGGGACCTCACGGGGGCCATCTCCTGGTACGGGACCGAGGGACGGGCCGCCGGGCTCGTGCTCACCGGCGAAGGCAAGGCCTTCTCGGCCGGCGACGACCTCAAGGCCTCGGCCGACGTCGAACGGGAGGCGTTCGTCGAGGTCATCGAGGCGTTCCAGGACGTCACCAGGGCCATCCTCCGGACCGAGGTTCCCGTGATCGCCGGCGTCAATGGGATCGCCGTAGGCGGGGCCGCGGAGATCGCCTGCGCCTGCGACGTCCGGGTCGGCTGCCCGGAGTCCGACTTCATGTTCCCCGAGAACTTCCTGGGCCTCACCATCACCAACGGCTCGTCCGTGACCCTTCCCGGACTGGTCGGCCGGCGGGCCATGGGCCTGATCCTGCTGGGACAACGGCTTCCGGCCGGTCAGGCTCTCTCGCTCGGACTGATCGACGTCATGGTGGACGAGCCCTCGGAGGTGGAGCCGGAGGCCAGGAGGATCGCCGCGGCCCTCGGCGAGGAGGGCCGGGCCACCAGGCTCCACCTGTCGATGCTCCGGCCGCCGCCCCAGGGGATGGAGCACTCCCTCCAGCGCGAGCGCGCCGCGGCCCTGGAGGCCTGGGATCAGGGCTGGGTCCAGGCCGGGATCAAGCGGTTCCTCGAGGAACGCTACCGCGGCACGTCCTAACGCCGACAGTTGACGGATCGTCAGGCGTTCTCGGCACGGCGTCCGGCCCCGACGGCCAACGCCACCTGGGTCAGATCGGATCTCAGGGCATCGATCGAGCACTGGACCGTATCCATCCGGCGCTCGAGTGCGTCGAACCTGCCTTTCCCCAGCCAGGCCAGCAAGAAGCCGATCACCGTCACCACGGCCGCGTTTACGACTGTACCGACCATGTCCATCCAGCTCGCTCCCTTCCGGGGGAGGTGCCGACCCAGTCAGCCTAACATCGGGGGCTGACAAGGCACGCGCGGCGCGGCTACCCGGTGAGGGTGCGCCGGCGTTGGAGCCAGCGAGCGATGTCCGAGGGGGTGATGATGCCGACGACATCGCCGTCACGCACCACGAGGCATCGCCCCGAGCCGCCCTCCTGGATCTTCGACAGGACCTGGTCCATGCGCGCGGAAGCGGCCACGCTGCACTGCTCGCCGATCGGCTCCATCGTGTCCCGAACCCGACGGCTCGCCCACTCGGCCTGTGGCACGCGCTTGACGCCACGAAGCGTCACCAGGCCCACGGTGTGCCCGTCGTCCTCGACGGGAAATGCGCCGTGGTCGTATCGCATGAAGTACCCGTCGACAACGTCACGAAGGGTCAGGTCGGCGGGAACGGTCAGCAGGTTGGGGCTCATGAGGTCCTCGGCATCGACGGACTCGAGCATGCGGCGGACCTGGAGCTCCTCGTAGGAGCTCCTGGCGGCCTGGGCCAGGAACCATCCGATCGCGGCCAGCCAGATCGCGCTCACCAGGGCGTCCTGGGTCAGGAAGAACACGCCGACGGCCACGAGGAGGTAGCCAACGATCTGGCCCGCGATGCTGGCCACGCGGGTGGCTCGAGACAGACTGCCGGTGATCCGCCACACGATCGCGCGAAGGACCCGGCCGCCATCGAGCGGGAAGCCCGGGAGCATGTTGAAGATCGCCAGGAGGAGGTTGACGGCGCCCAGGTAGCGGAGGCCGCCGGCCAACGGGCGAGCGATGACGTTCCCCCCCACGTTGCCGATCAGGAGGAAGGCCCCGCCCAGGACGAGCGAGGTCACGGGGCCCACCACACTGACCACCAGCTCGTCGGTCGGCCCTCGCGACTCGACCTTGGCGTTGGTGGCTCCTCCGAACATGAACAGCGTGATGCCGCGGACCGGTATCCCTCGGCGCCGGGCGGTCAGCGCATGGGCCATCTCGTGCGCCAGGACCGACCCGAAGAAGAGGAGGGCGAAGAACGCCGCAAGGAGGACCGCGATCCCCGACCGAATGAGGCTGAAGGCCTCCGTGAACTGGAGGTACAGGCTGTAGGTCACGAGGAGGGCGATGACCACCCACGAGGTGTCGATCCTGACCTCGACGCCGGCGATCCGCCCCAGCCGCCAGGAGTTCCCGAACATGAGGCCCCTAGGCTACC
>JBOGWD010000181.1:0-6920 GCA_050693275.1 Actinomycetota bacterium
CGTTGCCGTTCCCCTCGGCCTCTCCCTCAGCCAGGGTCTTGCCGGGCAGCCGGACCCTGATCCACTCGTGCATGTCCACGGCCCTCGCGTCCCAGGCCATCAGGGCCTCGTCGGGCGTGGAGAACCGCTTCAGCTGCTTCTCGTCCTCCGATCGCTCACCGGCCAGGGTCAGGTAGTAGACGCCCAGCACCATGTCCTGGGTCGGGGCCGCGATGGTCCGGCCGTGCGCCGGCGAAAGGATGTTGTTCGCCGACAGCATCAGGATCCGGGCCTCCGCCTGGGCCTCCGAGGACAGCGGGAGGTGCACGGCCATCTGGTCGCCGTCGAAGTCGGCGTTGAACGCCGGGCAGACCAGCGGGTGGATCTGGATGGCCTTGCCCTCGACCAGCACCGGCTCGAAGGCCTGGATGCCCAGCCGGTGCAGGGTGGGGGCCCGGTTCAGGAGCACGGGGTGGTCCTTGATGACCTCCTCGAGCACGTCCCACACCTGGGGACGGGCCCGCTCGACCATCCGCTTGGCGCTCTTGATGTTCTGGGCCAGATCCAGGTCGACCAGCCGCTTCATCACGAACGGCTTGAACAGCTCAAGGGCCATCTGCTTGGGCAGCCCGCACTGGTGGAGCTTCAGCTCCGGGCCGACCACGATGACCGACCGGCCGGAGTAGTCCACGCGCTTCCCCAGGAGGTTCTGCCGGAACCGCCCCTGCTTGCCCTTGAGCATGTCGGACAGCGACTTGAGGGGGCGGTTGCCCGGCCCGGTGACCGGACGCCCCCGCCGGCCGTTGTCGAACAGCGCGTCGACGGCCTCCTGGAGCATCCGCTTCTCGTTGTTGACGATGATCTCCGGCGCCTGGAGGTCCAGCAGCCGCTTCAGCCGGTTGTTCCGGTTGATCACCCGGCGGTACAGGTCGTTGAGGTCGCTGGTGGCGAACCGGCCACCGTCCAGCTGGACCATCGGACGCAGGTCGGGCGGGATCACCGGGATCGCGTCGAGGACCATCCCCAACGGGGAGTTCTTCGTCCCGATGAAGTTCGTCACGACCTTCAGCCGCTTGATGGCCTTCTGGCGCCGGGTGCCCTTGGCGGTCTGGATGGTCTCCCGGAGGTTCCCCGCCTCCGCCTCCAGATCGAGGTCGGCCAGGAGCCGCTTGATGGCCTCAGCGCCCATGCCGCCCTCGAAGTAGTCGTCGAATCGCTCCCGAAGGGTCCGGTACACGATGTCGTCGGCCACCAGCTGCTTCACGGAGAGGCCTTTGAACGCGGCCAGGACCTCGTCGAGGTGCTCGGTGTCCCGCTTGGCGGCCTCGGTGAGCTTGTCCACGTCCCGCTGGGCCTCTCGCCGGGCCGCCGTCAGCTGGGCGCCCTTGGCCCCCTCGGCCTCGAGCTCCTTCAACCGCTTCTCCAGCTCGCCCAGGCGCTCCTGGATCTGCCCGTCACGCCGGCCCTCGATCTCGCCGCGCTCGTCCGTGAACTCCTTCTCGATCCCGGGCAGGTCCTTGTGGCGGCGCTCCTCGTCGACCCTGGTGATGATGTAGGCGGCGAAGTAGATGACCTTCTCCATGTCCTTGGGGGCGATGTCGAGCAAGTACCCCAGGCGCGAGGGAACGCCCTTGAAGTACCAGATGTGGGTCACCGGAGCGGCCAGCTCGATGTGACCCATCCGCTCCCGGCGGACCTTGGCCCTGGTGATCTCCACGCCGCAGCGCTCGCAGATGATCCCCTTGAACCGGACACGCTTGTACTTCCCACAGTGGCACTCCCAGTCCCGGGTGGGCCCGAAGATGCGCTCGCAGAACAGCCCGTCCTTCTCCGGCTTCAGCGTCCGGTAGTTGATCGTCTCGGGCTTCTTGACCTCGCCGTTCGACCACGCCCGGATCTGGTCGCCGGTGGCCAGGCCGATCCTCAGCTCATCGAAGTAGTTCACGTCAAGCACTCAGGTCTCCCTCTACTCGAACTCGGCCCCGGCCGGCTCCCGCCGCGAGAGGTCGATGCCCAGCTCCTCCGCCGCACGGAACACGTCCTCGTCGGTCTCACGCATCTCGATCTCCTTGCCCTCCGCCGAGAGCACCTCGACGTTGAGGGCAAGCGACTGCATCTCCTTGATCAGCACCTTGAAGGACTCGGGGATCCCCGGCTCGGGGATGTTCTCGCCCTTGACGATGGCCTCGTACACCTTCACCCGGCCGAGCACGTCGTCCGACTTGATCGTGAGCAGCTCCTGGAGGGCGTAGGACGAGCCGTACGCCTCGAGCGCCCACACCTCCATCTCGCCGAACCGCTGTCCGCCGAACTGCGCCTTCCCGCCCAGCGGCTGCTGGGTGATCATCGAGTACGGACCGGTGCTGCGAGCGTGGATCTTGTCGTCCACGAGGTGCAGCAGCTTCATGATGTAGATGTAGCCGACGGCCACCCGCTCCTCGAAGGGGTCGCCGGAGCGGCCGTCGAACAGCATGGCCTTGCCCTCGTCGTCCACCAGGTTCTGGCCGTCCGCATTGGCCAGGGTGGTGGTCAGGGCCTCCTTGATCTCGTGCTCCCGGGCACCGTCGAAGACCGGTGTGGCCACGTAGGACGGGCCCTCCTGGGTCTTGCCGCCCATCTTGAACCCCTGGCGGGCGGCCCAGCCGAGGTGCGTCTCCAGCACCTGGCCGAGGTTCATCCGGGACGGCACGCCCAGTGGGTTGAGGATGATGTCCACCGGCGTCCCGTCGGGCAGGAACGGCATGTCGCCCTCGGGGAGGATCTTGGCGATGACCCCCTTGTTGCCGTGCCGGCCTGCGAGCTTGTCCCCGTCGGAGATCTTCCGCTTCTGGGCCACGTACACCCGGACCAGCTGGTTCACGCCGGGCGGGAGCTCGTCGCCGTCGTCGCGGCTGAACACCCGGACCCCGATGACCTTGCCGGACTCCCCGTGGGGGACCTTGAGCGAGGTGTCCCGGACCTCCCGGGCCTTCTCCCCGAAGATCGCCCGAAGGAGCCGCTCCTCCGGGGTCAGCTCGGTCTCACCCTTCGGCGTGACCTTGCCCACCAGGTAATCGCCGGGGTTCACCTCGGCGCCGATCCGGACGATGCCCCTGTCGTCGAGGTCCTTGAGGATCTCCTCGGAGACGTTGGGGATGTCCCGGGTGATCTCCTCGGCCCCCAGCTTGGTGTCCCTGGCGTCGACCTCGTGCTCCTCGATGTGGATCGAGGTCAGCACGTCCTCCTTCACCAGACGCTCGGAGATGACGATGGCGTCCTCGTAGTTGTGCCCCTCCCAGGGCATGAAGGCCACCAGGAGGTTCTTGCCCAGGGCCAGCTCGCCCTGCTCCGTCGAGGGGCCGTCGGCGATGACCTGCCCTCGCTTCACGGACTCGCCCGTCTTCACCACGGGCTTGTGGTTGATGCACGTGCCCTGGTTCGACCGGCGGAACTTCTGGAGCCGGTAGGTGTGCATGGCGCCGTCGGATTCGCGGACCACGATCTGGTCGGCCGAGGCCGACTCGATTCGCCCGGCCTTCTCCGCCAGCACCACGTCGCCGGCATCGATGGCCGCCCGGAACTCCACCCCGGTCCCGATCAGGGGGGATTCCGCCCGCAGCAGGGGTACGGCCTGCCGCTGCATGTTCGCGCCCATCAGGGCCCGGTTGGCGTCGTCGTGCTCCAGGAAGGGGATCAGCGCGGCGGCCACCGAGACGATCTGCTTCGGCGAGACGTCCATATAGTCGACCTCTTCGGGCGACACGTAGTCGACCTCGCCGCCCTTGCGACGGCACAGCACCCGCTCCTCCACGAACCGTCCCCGGCCGTCCAGCTCGGCGTTGGCCTGGGCGATGACGTGGAGGTCCTCCCGGTCGGCCGTGAGGTAGTCGATCTGCTCGGTGACCCGGCCCTTGTCCACCCTCCGGTACGGCGTCTCCACGAACCCGAGCTCGTTGATCCGGCCGAAGGTCGACAGGGAGCCCATCAGCCCGATGTTCGGGCCCTCCGGCGTCTCGATCGGACACATCCGGCCGTAGTGGGACGGGTGGACGTCCCGGACCTCGAACCCGGCCCGCTCCCGGCTGAGCCCGCCGGGCCCCAGGGCCGACAGGCGCCGCTTGTGGGTCAGCCCCGCCAGCGGGTTGGTCTGGTCCATGAACTGGGAGAGCTGGGAGGTCCCGAAGAACTCCTTGATCGCCCCGACCACCGGCCTGATGTTGATGAGGGTCTGGGGGGTGATGGCCTCCACGTCCTGGGTGGTCATCCGCTCCCGGACCACACGCTCCATGCGCGACAGGCCGATGCGGACCTGGTTCTGGATCAGCTCGCCCACCGAGCGAAGCCGGCGGTTCCCGAAGTGATCGATGTCGTCGACCTCGAATCCCTCCTCGCCGGCGTGGAGGCGCACCAGGTAGCCCACGGTCTTGACAATGTCCTCGTAGGTCAGGACGCGCTTGAACGCCATGGGCCCGCCCTTCTCCCCCGACTGGAGCTGGGAGAACACCCGGTACCGGGGCTGCTCCCAGTCCCGCTTCTCCGGAACGTCGAACTCCTTCATCGCGTCGAAGCGCCGCTTGAGCTGCTTCTTCAGCAGGTCGCCGGGGCCGCCCAGCTTCCTGTCGATCTTGTGCCGGCCGACCTTGGCCAGGTCGTACCGCTTGTCGTTGAAGAACAGGTTCTCCAGGAGGTTCTTCGCGGACTCGGCCGTGGGGGGCTCGCCCGGCCGGAGCTTCCGGTAGATGTCCTCGAGGGCCTCCTCCTGGGTCTCGAAGTGGTCCTTCTCCAAGGTCAGCTTGATCGATTCGGCCCCCTCGAACAGCTCCAGGATCTCGTCCTCGGTCCAGCCCAGGGCCTTGAGGAGGACGGTCACGTTCTGGCGTCGCTTGCGGTCGATCCTGACGCCGGCCGTGTCTCGCTTGTCGACGTCGAACTCCAGCCAGGCCCCCCGGGCGGGGATCACCTTGGCCAGGTAGATGTCCTTGTCGATCGTCTTGTCCAGGGTGGTGTCGAAATACACCCCCGGCGAGCGGACCAGCTGGGAGACCACCACCCGCTCGGTCCCGTTGATGATGAAGGTGCCCTTGTCCGTCATCATGGGGAAGTTGCCCATGAAGACGTCCTGCTCCTTGATCTCCCCGGTCTCCTTGTTGATGAAGGCCGCCTCGACGTGGAGCGGGCCGTCGAAGGTCAGATCCTTGTCCCGGCACTCCTCGGCCGTGTGGTTGAGATCCTTGAAGTAGTGCTTGCCGAAGATCAGCTGGTACGTCTCGGTGTAGTCCTCGATCGGGCTGATCTCACGGAAGACCTCGCCCAGCCCCTCCTCCAGGAGCCAGTCGAAGGAGTCCCGCTGGATGCCCACCAGATCAGGGAGGGGAAGGACCTCCTCGAGCTTGCTGAAGGACAGGCGTTCACGACCGATCACCGCATCAGGCAAAAGAAACCCCCTCTAGGGAATGACACGAGTGTGACTATACGCCACGGGAGACGGCACGCCAACCGAGCATTATAGGGTTCACCCCCACATACTGTCAAACGGGGCAGGGGCGTCGCCTATTCCCTACTTGATGGTGGCCGAGCCGCCCGCGGCCTCGATCTTCTCCTTGGCCTGGTCTGCTTGGTCCTTGGGGACCTTCTCCAGGACCGGCTTGGGCGCGTTGTCCACCAGGTCCTTGGCCTCCTTCAGCCCCAGGCTGGTCAGGGCCCGGACCTCCTTGATGACCTGGATCTTCTTGTCCCCGGCCGAGTCGAGGATCAGGTCGAACTCGCTCTGCTCCTCCTCCTCAGCCCCTCCGTCGGTGGCCGCGCCCGCGGCGCCGGCGGCCGGGGCCGCCATGGCGGGCGCCATGGCCGCGGCCTGGACGTCGAACTCCTCCTCGAACTTCTTGATGAACTCGGACAGCTCGAGGAGGGTCATCCCCTTGAACGCCTCGAGCAGGTCGTCCGACGAGACTTGCTTCTTGGTCGCCACCTACCTGCCTCCTTCTTCCGTCTCTGTCGCTGACGAGCCCTCGGACTCCGCCGCTGGGGCTGACGAGCCCTCGGACTCCGCTTCGGTCTCCCCTGACGAGCCCTCGGCGTCCGATTCGGGCACCGAAGGGGTCCCCTCCGCGGAAGCCTCGGGGTCACCCGATGCGTCCGAAGGGCCCGAGGGCTCCGCGGAGGCAACACCTCTTGTTGCCGAAGCGGAGTCCGAGGGACCCTCGCTCTCTTCCGCCGGGAGCTTCGACTTCAGGGCCTCCATCAGGCCCACGAACCTCGACTGGAGCGCCTGGAGGGCCCAGGCGGTCCTGGTGAGCTGGGACTTCGCCAGCCCGGCCAGCTGAGCCAGCATGACCTCTCGTGACTCGAGCGCGGCCATCGACCGCACCTGGTCGGCGGTGAGCACCCGGCCCTCGGCGAACCCGCCCCGGATCTCCAGGACCGGGAACCGCCGGGCCTGCTCCACCAAACGCTTGGCCCCGGACACCGGGTCCCCCCGGACGAAGGCGATGGCCGTGGGGCCGTCGATCAGGTCCGTGAGCTCCTCGAGACCCGCGTCCTTCACCGCCAACCGGGTCAGCGAGTTCTTGACCACGCTGAAACGGGTATCCGCCTCGGCCAGGGCCATCCGGAGCTCCGCGGCCTCCTGGACCGTCAGCCCTCGGTACCCTGCCAGGATCGTGGCCTGCGACTCACCAAGCCGCTCGGCCAACCCCTTGACCTTCGATTCCTTCTCAGCCCTCGGCATCTCTTCCTCACGTGAAAGCGCCCCCGCAGACCAGCACGAAGACGCCTCGCTGCCTCGGCAGGTGCCCCTCCGCTCGCGGAGCCGCGCTACGCTCGTCTCTCGCTCGCCCGGGGGATTACGCTTCCGCCCCTGCGGTCTGCGGCCTACTCAGGGTACGGGACCCGAGGACGATCGACAACCCGAGCTACGCCGCGGCCTCGACGTCGCGGATGCGGGCCGGATCGATGCGGATCCC
>JBOGWD010000182.1:0-9995 GCA_050693275.1 Actinomycetota bacterium
CGGTAGCCGCTCCCTGGTTCGACCCTGCACCCCGGGGGCTTTCTACGATGTTGCCGGATGAGAGCTCACCGATGTCCTGAAGGTCCGAGGCTCCCTGAGAGACTCAACGATGTTGCGAAGGCTCTCCCATAGCCTTGGGAAAGGGAACCGAAAGGCCGCACCATCCAGCCAGACGATGAGCAAAACCGAGGTTCATCGAGCCCGAGGAGAGTCGGCGCCGCTGGCGTGTCTTGCATTCGCGTTGTAGCGCGGTAGGTCAGCCGCGAGCGGCTTCCAGAGCCCTCTCGGCGTCCTCGCGATACAAGATCCCGACCAGCTGACCCTTCAGGTCGGAGACGATGATCGTCCGCACACCCCTCTTGCGCATCCGCTCGACCAGGGGCTCGAGCCGTTCGTTGGGACGGATCGTGGTCGGCCCGAGCTCCATGGCTTCCTCGGCGGTCGCCTCGGGCGTCTCCTCGAGAGCCCTCCCTCGCAGGCGACCCTCAACGATCCCCGCGGCGTTGACCACTATGCAGACATGGCGACCGACCGCCAGCACCGTCTCCCGGACGTCGCCGATCCTGTCGTCGAGGGCACAGGTCGGAGTCCCCCGCCTAGCGACCTCCCCGGCGTTGGGGACCGCCGCGGCGGTCCCTTCTCGGGGCCATCCCATGGCCAGCCAGGCCATCTTGCCGGGGACAAAGTCGTAGACCTGGGTGAAACCGAGACGTTCGAGCCGCCACGCGGCCCGTGGACTCATGTCTCAGAGGTAGTCCCAGCAGTAGACGATCACGGCTCGGTCCTTCTCGGGCCCTGCGACCGCCTCCCTGGTCATCTGCTTCAGGGGGATGTTGATCGCACCGGGCAGGTGCTCCTCCTCGTACTCCGCCTCGGGCAGAACCTCGACGAGCTGAGCCCCGGCGTCGAGGAGCGGGCGGATCTCATCGATCTCGATCTCTTTCGGCATCGCGTCCTCCCTTCGCCCGCGTCCTTTCCCCCAGTTCCTCGTCGCCATCTCTCCGAGCTCAACCATCGCCCTGTGGACACGTCGGCTCAGGGGCATCTTTCCTCGGATCTCGGGGCCGTGGACGGTGCCGTCACCGCCTGGCGCCCCTCGGGTCGAACCACGGGTCGCATGTCCGGGCGGAACCGAAGCTCGACGTCGAAGATGTGTTCCAGTCCCATGTGTCCCCGTGTCCTTTCTTGATCCGCCCCTCTACCTTTGGCTCCGTCACGCCGCGCAGCAAGACAGCTGGGAGACATCGCGGGTGAAGGTCTGGGCGGCGAGCTTCAGGCCCTCGGCGACCGTGAGGTAGGGATGGAACGTCTCCGCGACCTCCCGTACCGTGAGGCCGAGCTTGATCGCGTAGACCGCGGCCTGGATGACCTCGCCGGCACCCTCGGCCAGGACCGAGACCCCCACGATCTGATCGCTCGCGGCATCGGCCACGATCTTGATGAGCCCGCGCGTGTCCCGATTGACCAAGGCGCGCGGGACGTGCTCCAGCGGAAGCACAGACGTCTTCACTTGCCGGATCTCTTCGCGGGCTTGGGCCTCGGTGAGCCCCGCCGAGGCGACCTGGGGGCTGGTGAAGGTCACCCGAGGCAGGGCCCGCAGGTCGACAGACCGGCCGCCCCCGCCGTTCAAGGCGTTCTCCACGGCCAGCGCTCCCTGGTAGGCGGCCACGTACACGAATTGCGGTGCCGAGGTGCAGTCCCCCGCCGCGTAGACGCGCCCGTTCGTGGTCCGCAGGTGATCGTCCACCACCACGGCCCCGAGGTCGTCCAGGTCCACCCCGGCGGCGTCGAGCCCCATGCCAGCTGTGTTGGCCCGCCGGCCTGTAGCAACCAGGATCTCGTCCACGGGGAACTGGCGGAGCGCTCCGTCCATATCGGCATGGACCACCCGGCCGTCCCCATCGCGGGAGACCCGGAGCACCTTGGCGGGGGCGTGCACCTCGGCCCCCCCGGCGCGGAGGATCCCCGTGAGGGCCTCCGAGACCTCGGGCTCCTCGAAGGGGGCGATGCGCTCCAGGACGTCGAAGAAGACCACCCGCGTGCCCAGATGGCCGAAGAACTGGCCCAGCTCCAACCCGATCGCGTTGGCACCGATCACGGCCATCGACCGGGGAAGCTCCTTCAGCTCCAGGGCCGTGGTGCTCGTCAGGTACCCGGCCTCCTCGAGCCCGGTGATGGGGGGCACCGCGGGGGAAGCTCCCGTGGCCACGAGGTACTTGCCCGCGGAGATCGTCCTGTCGTCGACCCGCACGAGATCGGGTCCCATGAACTCGGCGTGGCCCGGGATCATCTCCCAGCCGTAGGCCTCGACCAGGTCGAGGTACTTCTCTCGACGCATGGTCTCGACGAGCTCGTCCTTCTGGGCCACGAGGGCCGCCAGATCGACGGTCCCCGCTGAGGTCTCGACCCCCGCGAACGGGTGGTGGCCGGCGAGCCGGTAGGCCTCGGCGGCACGGAGGAGCGTCTTCGAAGGGACGCAGCCCACATTTGCGCAGGTGCCCCCGACGGTGCCCTGCTCGATCATGGCCACCCGGGCTCCCTGATCCCGGGCCCGGATGGCCGCGGCGAACGCGGCCGAGCCCCCGCCGATCACCAGCACGTCGTACCCAGCCCCTTCATGCGTGGACGCTTCGCCGTGCTTGGCCGCTTCCATCTCCGCCCCTAGATCCAGTCGGGCCCGATCCGCCGGCAGCTGGCCAGGTGGTCGCAGTGCTCTTCCGCGATGTCCCCAGCCAGGGCAAGGACGCGCCGCACCCTCTGGTCGCTCAGCCGGTACACGACGTTCCGTCCGCGGCGCTCGGCCTCGGCCACACGGCACCATTTCAGGCACGCCAGGTGGTTCGAGATCCGACTCTGCGGCACGCCCAGGAGCCCCACCAGCTCGGAAACCGTCCTCTCTTTCTCCGAGAGCGCCTGGAGGATCCGAAGCCGCGTGGGATCGCCAAGGACCCGGAAGTACCGGGCCAGGGCCTCGGTCTCCGCACCCCGCGCCCCTCGGACCGCCTGTCGCTGCACCATCGCCATTGCCCTTCCCTTTTCCTAATATCAGGTTTTCCTGATGTTATAATGGTTCGGCGCTTCCGTCAAACCCCATGGGCGGCGGAGGCGACGGAAGGAGGTGGCGAAGATGGGTCCCGGTCGAGAGGATCCCCCGTACTGCCCGGACTGCCCGCCCGGCTGAGCGGGAGACCCCATCCGGGTGACCGTCCGCGGAGAAGGGGATCGGTCCCCGGGCCTCCGGGGGGCTCAGACGTTCAGGGCCTTACGGATCTCGGATCGGAGGAGGTCCGCCGTGACGGTCCCAGCCCATTGGAAGGCCGTCTCGCCACGGCGGTCGTAGATCACCGTGATCGGCTGGCCAACGTAGCCGAGGCGGTCCCGGATCTCTCCGTCGGGTCGAAGACGCTCGGGTACGGCCAGTCGAACGCGAGGATGAATTCCCGGGCGGCCCGCCGATCGTCGAGGATGTCGACGCCGAGGAACTGCACCTCTCCCTCGAAACTCTCGCGCCACCCGGGCGAGGTCGGGAGCCTCGATCCGGCAGGGCGGGCACCAAGATCCCCAGATATTAACCACGACCGGTGTCCCCCGCAGCTCCAGGAGCAGGGCCTGATACCTCTCGAAGTCGAACTCGGGCAGCTCCAGCCTGTCTTTCGGTATGAGGGAGGCCGTACCGGCGTCACGCTCTACCAGCGCCGGAGCCGCCGCCCGACCGCACGCCGCCAGCAACACGACGGCCCCGACGAGGACCGGCCTTCCTCAGATCGCCGGCGAGCCCGTACCGTCGCGGGAACACGGGCTACCGCCTGTAGATCTCACTCTCGGGGAAGAAGGCGGCCCAGCTGAACCAGAAGTGGTCCACGGCAGGCAGCGCCCGGAGCTGCGCACCCTGAAGCGATCCCGCCACGGCATGCCCGAACACGTCCCACCTGCTGTCCGTCTCCCGGTCGACGAACCCGCCGGGCGTCGCCTCGAAGTGCAGAAGCATCTCGCCGGACCGAGGCTCGTACGCGGTAGCGGAGCCCACGTCTCTCGAGGCGGCGATCTCCGGCTGATCCAGCGCCGAGGCCGTCCCCTGCTTCCAGAAGACCACGACGTCCTGGGTGCCAACGCGTGTCTGCACCACGGAGGATCCCTCGACTGCGAAGCGTGAGAGCTCGTCGTACGGGAACGCCACCTGATTTCCTGAGACGTCCACACCGAGGACACGGGCGGTCGCGTTGAGCCGGGGATCCGGATCTCCGGAGAACAGGAAAGGGTCGTCGTTGTTGGGCGAGTCGTACCCCTGGTAGGGGTTGTGGCCGTAGGCGCGGTTGAACCCGGTGTCCTGGGACAGGACCCGGCCCGCCGGATGCCCGGCCCGCCAGTCCCCCCACGACACGATCTGGGCGGGAAGAAGCTCAAGGCGCCTACCCGCCAGAGGGCCGACGATCGCCTCGAGCGTCGCCTGCGACCAGTAGGTCCCCGTCTGACGGTCGTACATCACGAGGTTGGAGTGGAGGAGGCGCCCCGACGTCCCGAAGTCCAGCAGCTCCCCGTCGATCACCGGGCGACGGAAGGCGACCCCGGTGTTGCACAGCGGGCAGTAGGTGACCGTCACGGGTTCGCCGCCGATCTCGTCGTTCACGATCTCGTGCCACATCAGGACCCGGATCGGATACGCCTTGGCCTCGTCGTTCAGCTCGACGGAGATCACCGGCTCCTGGGCGACAAGTCCTCGAACCTCGGCGGGGTCGAGGAACTTGGGGTCATCGATCGGCGGGATGCCATCGGGCGGAGGCCCACCCGAGATGATGAGGTCCGTGTCCACGGTTGACCGGCCCGGGGGAAGGTCTCCCAAGTCTCCGCGGGATTCGTTCAGGCGCTCCGGTCGCGAGGGCGCGGACGGTTCGGCTCCAGGGGTGCCGGATCGAGGACCCTCGGAGGCGAGCGCCGCGACCAGCAGCCCTCCCACGAGGACCGATGCCGCCACGAGCATCAGGGGTCGAATGGACGCCACATCTAATAGGAACGCGGCACCGCCGAACGTGATTCCGCCAGGCGTGCGCCACCTACGTCGACGCCGACCTCGGTTAACCCTCGAAGGTGTTCGGCGCCAGGACCGGGACGGGACAGTTCACGGTGAAGATCTCGCCCTTCGTGTCGGGCGTGCCCGGGAACTCGTCGAGCTCGCCGGCGTCCCGCGCGGCGTGCACCTCTCGTTCCGCCCGGAGGACTCGCGGCTCGACCCCGTCCTTCCAGGCGTAGGTCATGTGATCCCAGTACGGGCTCCACTCGGGGGTTCCGGCCTGAGAGTCGAACACAGACGGTTGGAATCCCATGGGCCCGGACCCGTCCAAGCCGTTCATGAAGACGTTGGTCCGCCCCGTCGCGCCCGCGTCCGGGCTGTCGGCGAGGCCGGGAGAATGGGCGATGTTCATGCCCTCCGCCATGGGCTCGAGCGAGGTGTCGAACACGACGTAGCGCACGCCCGGGAAGCACTCGTGAAGCTTGAACGTGGCGGTGAGGCCCTCGGCGTCCACCGGCTCGAGCAGCTGTCCTCCGCCGAGGTACTCGATGCGCTCCTGGTCGACCGGCATCTCGCCGTCGGACCACTTCACCACGGCTCCGTTCAGGACGATGTCTGTTTCCTCCAGGGCGATCTCACCGGCCTCCGCGGCAGCGTCGACGTCTCCCGTGGATCGGAGCGTCCTCGGGGCGGCCGACCAGCTTGCCCGGTGGATGCGCCAGGCCGGCGTGTATCCGGGGCGGCCGGGCTCGGAAGAGAGCACGATCGACTGGTCGGCCGTGCCCTCGGAGACCAGGAAGGCGTCTCCGGTCAGACCGGCTGCCGTCAGACCGGAGAGCTTCGGGGCCCACACCAGCCCCTCGCTCATGGCGAACGCCTCGTCGGAGGTGTCCGTGCGGACCAGATACACGTCGTTACCATCGACGACACTACGCTGGAGTCGGAAGGTCACGAACCCGAAAGCACCCGCCCACTCCTCGGAGGTGAGAGCGTAGTCGATCACGTCCCCGACGATGACCCGTTCCTCCCCCCCGATGCCGGCCTCGCTCCCATCCCCAGCCGGGGCGGTGACCATCGGCTCGTCCCGGCCGCAGGCCGCCAGGAGCGATGGGAGGGCCACGCCGTAGGCGCCGACGCGAAGTGCCAGGCCGAAGAAGCGCCTGCGGTCCACGGTTCGCTCCAACAGGGGTTCACTCACGGAAGCCTCCTCTCGGACGCGGGCTTGGGCGTGTGCGGGCCCTTCCGGGGAAAGGGACGCATCAGCCAGGCGGATGATTGCGTCGACATGCGGAGGAGCGGCAATCAGGGGCGCGCTGCTCGCGTCCATCAAGGTGTGGGACCGGCGTGCATAGGCGAGCAGGGACGCGATCGTGAGCCTGCCGCGACGGCGGCTTCTACCGGGTGGTGGCCGTGAGCTCCTCACTGCACGAGGACTTCCTCGCCGAGACCCTTCCGTCGCTCGATCTGGTCTACAACCTGGCACGGCGGATGATGCAGCGGCCCGAGGACGTGGAGGACCTGGTCCAGGAGACCTATCTGCACGCATTCGGTGCCTGGGCGAAGGGACGCCGCCCCCGCAAGGTCGAGCCGTGGATCGCCACGATCTGCCTGAATGCGGGCCGGAGCTGGCTCCGCCGGGCCGCGAGCCGGTATGAAGCCCCCGAGGACCTGGACAGGTTCGAGGACGCCCTCGCGTCCGACGATGTCGAAGACGAGGCGCTGGGCCGGCTCCGTCGGGAGGCGGTGCATCGAGCCCTCTGGAGACTTTCCGAGGGGCAGCGCATCGCGATCGCGCTGATGGATCTGGACGGGCTGACCGCGGCCCAGGTTTCGAGAGTGACGGGATGGCCTCGAGGAACCGTGCTGTCTCGTGTGCACCGAGGCCGGAAACGGCTGGCCGAGCTCATCGACAGAAAGGTGGGGCTCAATGAAGAAGCATGACCCGGAGGCGAGCGCCGCCGCGTACCTGGCCGGTGTCACCTCGCGGCGAGCCCGTAGACGTTTCGAGGCGCACGTGCTCGAGTGCGAGGAGTGCTGGAGCGAGGTCCGGTTCGGCCGTGCCGGTCGCACGCTTGCGGAGTCCGCGCGCGAGCTTGCTCCGCAGCCCTTGCGGGAGCGAGTTCGAGGCGCGGTCTCCCTCCTGCCCGCCCCACGTCTCCCCTGGCGGCGTAAGCTCCGGCTCGCCTCGTTCGTTGTGCTCGGCGCGTTCGTCGCCACGGCCCTCGCCGTCCAGCTCGGTCGGCCGGACCAGCCCGAGCTCATCCAGACCCTGGTCGGTCACTTCGAGGAGCACGAGCCACCGGGACCGGGACAGGCGGCTCCACCAGAGCTCCCGGAGCAGCTCGGCGACCTGCGCCTCCTGAGCGCGGAGACGATCGCCGTGCGCGGACTCAGGATCGACGCCCACCGCTACCGAGATCCGGCCGGCCACGAGGTTGTGATCTACCGGGCGCCTCGGACGTTCCCGATGGCGGCAGGTGCGCGAAGACACGGAACCGTGTGGGAAGCGACCGCCGATGGCACGGTCCTGTTCTGTGCCGATCGCCCGGTGCCATCCCTCGTGGCGGGGGATGAGCGAGGCGAGGTTCGTCTAGCCGCGAACCTGCTGGGACTCTCCTAGAGAGACCGGGGATGAACAACCCGGAAGCCGCCAGCACGGAGCAGGCCTGGTCGCGGCCGGCGGTGCTCGCGGGCGTTGGAGGGGGCCTGGTCGGGGCCACCTGCTGCATCGGCCCGGCGGTGGGGATCGCCTCGGGCGCCGGCGCCGGTTCGTTCCTGCTCGCGATGGGGCGGTACCGCCCGCTGCTGTTCGTGATCGGCGGGCTCATCAGCTTGGCGATCGCCGCCGCCCTGGTCCGCCGAAGGCGTGCGAGCTGCGCGACCAGCCGCAACTATCGCAGGCTCCGCGGCGATTGGATCACCGGCGCGCTTGTCGCCTTCGCTCTTACCTACGGCCTCGGGCGGTTCGTGGTCGCGCCACTGGTCGAACGCCTCTGAGTCCGCCCTCCGAGAAACTCTCGTTCACCTGTTGCTAGCTTTAGCGAGCGAGCCTCACACCGCCGAGAGAACCACCGTGATCGCGGCGCTTGATGTGGAGCCGGAGGCAAGGGGGGTGTGAGCCTCTCTCGCGGAACACCCATCCCGAAGGAAATGGTGGCCACGGGTAGGCTGCCTCCAAGAGCGACCAAGGAGGCGCCGCCATGGCCACCATCGGGAGCCTACTGCGAGACCGCGTGACGCTGGAGACTCGCTCGGTCGACCGGATCTTCCTCCACGCCTACGTCCCGGGCCTTCAGACCATGGGCCAGGTCATCCGGTTCCTCCTCCACCGCGGCTACCCGATCCCTTCCCCCGCGGCCCTCGGCAAGATCGGCAAGGCCCTGGTCTCAGACATCGAACGGTTCTGCGAGCAACAGGGCATCCCCCGGGTCCGTTTCGCCAAGGGCGAGGCCAAGGAGGAGGTGGCGGCCCCGTACCTCGCCCGCGCCGAGAGGGAAGGCCGGGAAGGCGTGGTCCTGTGCGGCGTGGCCCAGGAGAAGGCGATGGTCTGGAGGGGATGGAAGCAAGGGGGACGACCCGAGCACCCCCATTTCGAGTACCGCCGCCAGGCCGTGTTCGTGAACCACTACTACTTCTACGTCTACGACCGGAACTTCGGCCCGGCGTTCTTCAAGCTGTGTCCCTACGCCCCGTACTCCATCTGGATCTGGGCCAACGGCCACGAGTGGGCCAAGCGCCAGGCCGCCCGGGCCGGCATCTCCTACACCGCGCTCGACAACGGCTTCGCCTCCTGCTCAGACCCCCGCGGCCTGCAGAGGATCTGCGACCGGCTCTCCGCCTCCCACATCCGCACGTTCTGCCTGCGGTGGCTGCGGCGGCTCCCCACGCCGTTCTCCGCGGCCGACCGGGAGGCCGGGTTCTTCTACGAGTTCGCCGTCCGCCAGCTCGAGCTCTCCGACACCCGGGTCTTCGACCGGCCCGCCTCCGGGAGGGCCTGGTTCGAGGCCGCGATCCGCGAGCACCTCGACCTCGGCAGGCCCGACCAGGTCTCCCTGGTCTTCGACCGCCGCATCAACCGACGGACCCCGGGGCGGTTCCGCACCCGGGTGATCACCCGCGGCGTCGACCCGGCCATCCAGATCCACTACCGAGCCTCCAAGGCCAAGCAGTACTTCAAGGAAGGCAGGGCTCTTCGGACCGAGACCACCGTGAACGACACCCGCGACTTCGGCGTCGGACGCCTGCTCAGACAGGAGAACTTCCGCACGCTCCGGGCGGCCGGTGAAGGGGTGAACCGCCGGCTGGTCGAGCTGGAGCTCTCCTCCCAGAGCTGCGCTCCCGACGCGGACACCCTGGCCAGGGTGGTCCTGCCGTCGCGTGAGGACGGCCTACCGGCCCCCGCTCTTCGGTTCGGGGACCCGCGGGTGGCGGCGCTGCTCGCCGCGCTGTGCTCGTTCACCCACCTGGTCGGGGGGTTCACCAACGCCGGCCTCCGGACCCTCGTCGGCTCCTTGCTCGGACGGCCGTACTCGGCGCGGCAGATGACCTACGACCTCCGTCGCCTCCGCCGCAAGGGGTTCATCGTTCGCGACGAAGGCACCCACCGCTACCGGTTCACCCCGCACGGCAGGTCCCTGGCGATGTTCTTCTCCAAGCTCTCCGCCAGGGTGGTGTTGCCGTCCCTTCCCCACCTTGATCCTTCGCTGCCCGAGCACCTGGCCCGCAGCGCTCCGCTCGGCCACGCCTGGCGCTCTCTTGACGCCGTGATCGATGATCTGGTTGCGGCCTCAGCCCTCGCGGCCTGAAACTTGACCTACCCGTGAAGATTCTGTCGACCAAGCGGGGCTAGATGTAGTTCCCATCACCGTTGTTTACAGCCGCGAGGCCGGCGGCTTGCCTCCGAGCGCGGTGTGGGGCCTGCGCAGATTGTAGTGGTGCACCCACCGGCGGAGGGTTGCCAGCCTGGCGCCGTTGGAGCGGTACATCC
>JBOGWD010000183.1:0-6879 GCA_050693275.1 Actinomycetota bacterium
CTGTACGTCCTGCTAACAGATGAGCAGGAAGCCGCGATCGAGCGGACCGAGGAGCTCGGTCCCACCCTCCATGTGGATCTCGACGCCGAAGGTGGGATCGTCGGCGTGGAGTTTCTGTACCCGCGTACCCACGGGGTGGACGTGACCGAGGTTCGGCAACGCTACGGGATCGATCTCGAGATCCCGTTCACTTTCGCTGCCTGAACGTTCGCCGAACCGTGTGTCTGGCCGGTTCCTGGCTAACCGCGGGCCGGCGAGACCTGGGCGAAGGTGCAGTCCTTCGGGTTGCGGTCGGGGCGCCACCGGAGGAACTGGGCCAGGTGGCGGAACCGACGGCCGCCCTGGAAGTGGTCGTACGCCACCTCGCACACCAGCGACGGCTCGAGCGGGATCCAGTCCTTCTCCTGCTGGCGCCACCGGCTGGGGCCGCCGAGGATCGTGCCGCCGGGGAACCCCTCGCCGCCCTCGAGCGGCCGCAGCTTCTCCAGGAGCTCCAGCCGGGCCTTCATCGAGAACGCGCCGCACGCCCCGACGTTGTGGAGCGCCCCGTCCTCGTCGTACAGCCCGAGGAGCAGTGACCCCACGCCATTGCCCGACTTGTGGATCCGGTACCCGCCGACCACGCACTCGATCGTGCGGGCGTGCTTCACTATCACCATGGCCCGCTTCCCGGGCTGATACGTGAGGTCGTAGCGCTTGGCGATAACCCCGTCGAGGCCCGAGTCCTCGAGATCGTCGAACCACCGCGTGGCCTCGTCCGGGTCCTCTGTCTGCGGGGTGAGGACCACGGCCGTACGGTGGGCCAGGATGGCCTTCATGGTCCTGGCCGTGGGCCGGGGCTCGATGATCCGGGCAAGCCGGTCCCACCTCTTCGCCAGGGGCTCCTTCCGGAGGTCCTTCGATCCCTCGGCCAGGAGGTCGAAGGCGATGTAGGACGAGGGCGTCTCCTTGGCCAGCCGCCTCACCCTCGAGTCGGCGGGGTGGATGCGCTGCTGGAGCACCTCGAAGTCGAGGGTGCCGTCGCCGGCCACCACGATTTCCCCGTCGACCACGCACCGGTGGGGGAGGGCCTCGAGGAGGGCGGCCACCAGCTCCGGGAAGTAACGCTCCAGCGTCTTCCGGCCCCGGCTGCCGATGGTCATGTCCTTGCCGTCCCGGAACACGATGGCCCGGAACCCGTCCCACTTCGGTTCATACCGCCATCCGTCCCCGCGGGGGATCTCGGGCTCCAGCTTAGCCAGCATCGGCTCGAGCGGCGGGGTGACGGGGAGGGTCACGCCAGGGCGTCGACCAGGAGGCCGCGGAGGCGGGCCGACACGGCCTCCCACGTGAAGTCGCGGTGCACCCGGTCCGCCCCGGCCGCGCCGAGCTTCGTGGCCTTCTCGGGATCGCCCAGGAGCTCCAGGACGGCCTCGGCCACCTCGTCGACCTCGTTGCCGTCGACCACCAGGCCGGTCTCGCCGTGGACCACGGCCTCGGGCGCCCCGCCGGAGTCTCCGGCCACGCACGGCCGGCCCACCGCCGACGCCTCGATGAAGGCCAGGCCGAACGCCTCGACCTCGAGCCCGAGCTTGCGGGTGCGGCACGGCATGGCGAATACGTCGCCGGCCCGGAAGTACTGGGGGAGGACGTCGAAGGCCACCTCGCCGACGAAGACCACGCGCTCGGCCACCTTCTTCCGGTGCGCCAGGCTCTCCAGGCGCTCCCGGTCCGGTCCCGAGCCGACCACCAGGAACCGCACGTCGGGGAACTCCCGCAGGATCCACGGGAGGGCCCGGATCACCTTGTCGTGGCCCTTGCGGAGCGTCAGCCGGGCCACGCAGCAGATCACCGGGTGGTCGTCGAGGCCGTGCCGCTCGCGCACCGCCGTGTCCGGCACGCCCGGGTGGAACCGGGTCCGATCGATCCCCGGCGGCAGCAGCTCGATGGGCGGCTCGTGGCCGACCACCTGCCGGAGCTGCTCGACGGCCCACTCCGACACGGCCATCGTGAGCACCGCCCCCCGGGCGATGGAGCCGAGCAGCGTCCTGGTCACCGGGACCTGTCCGGCCCACACCTCGACGCCGTGGGTGAATGTCGCGTACGGCACCCCGGTGCGCCGCTGGACGGCCTTGCCCATCAGGGCCAGGGGGGCCGCCGCGCCGAACAGCACCACGTCGGCCCGTTCCTCGCGCACGAGCTCCTCGACCCGGTCACGCACCGGGCCGGTGGGATACATGCTGCGCGAGGGCCACCGGACCACCCGCTGCGGGTACCGGGCGTCGAAGCGGGCCGCCTCGGGCCAGTCCGAGGCGAACACGGTCACGTCCCCCCGAGGGAACCGCCGCATCAGCTCGGCCACGTACCCGTTCACCCCGCCCACCTTGGGGGGGAAGTCGTTGGTGACGACCAGCACCTTCATGCGATCGATCCTCCAGGCGGAGCTCGGCTCGAGCGGTTACGTACCCCGGGGCGCCGAGGATGATACCTGCTCTGCTCCCGCGCTGTTCCGCTGTAGGCTGGCGCCCGTGTCCAGGAGCAACCTCACCCTCGACGAGGCGCGACGACGAGCCGGCCTGCTCGCGGATCCCGAATACGAGGTCCACCTCGACCTCTTGGCCGAGGACCGAGCCGTCACCGAGACCGCGGTCCGGTTCCGGTGCACGGAGCCGGGAGCCGGGACCTTCCTCGACTGCGCCGACGTCGAGGTGGTCTCGGCCGAGCTCAACGGCCGGGCCCTTCCCCTCGGCGCCAACGACGGGACCAGGGTCCGGCTGGAGGGCCTGGCCGAGCGGAACGAGGTCCGACTGGTCACCCGGGGCGCCTACTCCAACACCGGGAAGGGCCTCAACCGCTTCGTCGACCCGGTGGACGGGACGGTGTACGTCCACACCGATTCCGAGCCGTTCGACGCCCATCGCTGGTACCCGTGCTTCGACCAGCCCGACCTCAAGGGGACGTTCCGGTTCTCGGCCACGGTGCCCCAGGGGTGGGAGGTTGTCTCGAACGCCCGGGCCGAGGGGCCTCCGGCCGAGGAGAACGGCGGCCGCCGCTGGACGTTCGGGGCGACCCCACCCATCTCCACGTACGTGACCGTCGTCACCGCGGGCCCGTTCCACAAGGTGGTCGACCGCCACCGCGACATCGACCTCGGGGTGTACTGCCGGCAGAGCCTGGCGGAGCACCTCGAGCCCGAGGAGTGGCTGGAGATCACCAGGCAGGGCCTGGACTGGTTCGAGGAGGCCTTCGGCCATCCGTACCCGTTCGACAAGTACGACCAGGTCGTGGTGCCGGAGTTCGCCGCCGGGGCCATGGAGAACCCCGGCTGCGTCACGTTCCACGAGCACTACATCTTCCGGTCCCGGGTCACCCGCACCCAACGGGAGCTGCGGGCCGGCACGGTCCTCCACGAGATGGCCCACATGTGGTTCGGGGACCTGGTGACGATGCGGTGGTGGAACGACCTGTGGCTGAACGAGAGCTTCGCCTCATACATGGGCGTGCTGGCCCAGGTCGAGTCCACCCGGTTCACCGAGGGGTGGACGATCTTCGCCAACGCCGAGAAGACCTGGGCGCTGCAGCAGGATCAGCTCCCCACCACCCATCCCGTCGTGGCGGAGATCCCCGACCTCATCTCCGTGCACCTGAACTTCGACGGGATCACCTACGCCAAGGGCGCGGCGGTGCTGAAGCAGCTGGTGGCCTGGGTGGGGCTGGACCGGACGCTCGAGGCCATGAAGACGTACTTCGCCCGCCACGGCTTCGGCAACACCGAGCTCCGGGACTTCCTGGCCGTGCTGGAGGAGGCCTCCGGCCGCGACCTCGACGCCTGGTCGACGGAGTGGCTGGAGACGCCCGGCGTGAACACGCTCCGCCCGCACGCCGACGTGGACGGCGACGCGTATCGGACCTTCGCCATCCTCCAGGAGGCCTCCGAGGCCTGGCCGCATCTGCGCTCGCATCGCGTGGCCGTGGGGCTGTACGACGATCGCGACGGCCGGCTGGTCCGGCGAACCCGCTCGGAGCTCGACGTGGTCGGGGAGCGGACCGAGGTCGGGGACCTGGCGGGGGAGCGGGTGGCTCCGCTGGCCCTGGTGAACGACGACGACCTCACGTTCGCCAAGGTGCGGTTCGACGAGGGCTCCCTCCGGACCGTGCTGGACCGGCTGGGCGACGTCGAGGAATCGCTGGCGCGTTCGGTGTGCTGGACGGCCTGCTGGGACATGACCAGGGACGCCGAGCTGCCCGCCCGCGACTATGTGGGTCTCGTCACCGGGCACGGTGGACGGGAGACCGAGGTGGGAGCGCTGGAGCGGGCCCTGTCCCAGGCCGGTGCGGCCGTCGACCTCTACGGGGATCCGGCGAACCGGGTGCCGGCCACGGAGGCATTGGCCGGGACCGCGGCGGTCGAGCTCGAGCGGTCGGAGCCCGGCAGCGACCATCAGCTGGCCTGGGCCCGGGCGTTCATCGGGGCGGCCCGGTCGCCGGAGCATCTGGGCGTGGTCCGGGGGCTGCTCGACGGCTCGGCGTCCTTCCAGGGCCTGGTGGTCGACACCGATCTCCGGTGGCTCGTGGTGAGCGCGCTGGCCGCCGCCGGGACCGACGACGCCGAGGCGCTCATCGACGCGGAGCTGGAGCGGGATCCGACCGACCGGGGGCAGCGGCAGGCCATCGCGTCCCGGGCGGCGCGGCCGTCGGCGGAGGCCAAGGCCGAGGCGTGGCGGACGATCCTCGAGGACCGGACGCTGTCCGAGGCCATGCTGGAGTCGGCCATGCGAGGGTTCCAGCAGCCCGACCAGGACGACCTGCTGGCCCCGTACGCCGACCGGTACTTCGAGACCCTGCCCGGCGTGTGGGACGGGCGCGATCTCGAGTTCGCCCTGCAGTTCGGGGAGCAGCTCTACCCCCGGTGGATCGTCAGCGAGGCCACCGTCCGGGCCACGGACTCGTACCTCGGCCGGGACGGGGTGCCCGGGCCGATCCGCCGCCTGCTCCTGGAGGGGCGTGACCGGATCCGGCGGGCCCTCCGGGCCCGAGCGGTCGACGCCGCCGCCTCGCGGTGAGCGCGCGGTACCGCTGGGTCGTCCTCGGCCTGGGCATCTTGGCCCAGGCGGCCTTCGCGGCCCTGCTGACTGGGTTCCCCGCACTCGGCCCGGCGATCCGCGACGGGTACGCGCTCTCGCTGTCGGGGTTCGGGGCCCTGCTCGGGGCGATCACGGCCGGGGCCACCCTCACGCTGGTCCCGTGGGGCCTGCTCACCGACCGGATCGGGGAGCGGATCTCGATCTCGATCGGCCTGGCCGGCGCCGCGGCCGCCCTGGCCGTGGCGGCCACCGGCGGGAGCGCGCTGCTGGCCGCGATGCTGTTCGCGTCGGGGGTGTTTGGCGCGGTGGCCAACGTCGCCAGCGGAAGGGTGGTGATGGGATGGTTCGGCTTCGGCGAGCGAGGGATGGCCTTCGGGCTCCGCCAGGCCGCCGTGCCCCTGGGCGGGGCCGTGGCGGCGTTCACCCTTCCGGCACTGGTAGCAGTGACCGACGCCCGGGCGGGCCTGGTGGCGCTCTCCGCCGGCTGTCTGGTGGCGGCCGCGGCGTGCGCGGTATGGCTGCGCGAACCGGGCGGCCCGAGGCCGCCCCGGGGCCTGGGGCCGCTCCGCGACCGCCGGGTCTACCGGCTGGCCGGGGCCAGCGGGCTCCTGGTCGCCTCGCAGGCCGCGGTGGTGGGGTTCGTGGTGCTGTTCCTCCACGAGGAGCGAGGCATGTCCGAGGTGGCCGCGGGGGCCGTGCTCGCGGTGATCCAGGTGGTCGGGGTGGTGCTCCGGATCGCCGCCGGGCGGTGGTCGGACCGGCTGGCCCGCCGGGTGATCCCACTCCGGTGGGCCGCCGCGGTCATCTCGCTCACGTGGGTGGTGACGCCGACGCTGCTCGATCTCCCCCTGGCCGTGGTGGTCCCGGTGATCGTGGCCGCCGGGTCGCTGTCGTTCGGGTGGAACGGCCTGTCGTTCAACGCGGCGGCCGAGTTCGGCGAAGGGGGACGCAGCGGCACGGCCATCGCCGTCCAGCAGACCGCGCTCTTCGCCGCGGCCTCGATCACGCCTCCGCTGTTCGGCTGGCTGGTGTCGGCCACCTCGTGGCGGGTGGGCTTCTGGAGCCTGGCCCTGGGGCCGGCGCTGTGCTGGCTCCTGCTTCGGCCGCTGGCCCGGTCCGAGGAGGAGGGCGCGGCGCTGGGTTCCTCGCCGACCTGAGTTCACCTTTTGCCCCCGGCCGCGTCCTATACGGGTGAAGTGCGGGAAGCGCCGGTGAGGCCGGCCGCCCGCCTGGAGCGGGTGTACCGGGAGCAGGGGGACCGCCTGTGGCGGGCGGTCCTGTCCTTCGCCGGAGACGCCGAGGTGGCCTCCGACGCGGTGGCCGAGGCCTTCGCCCAGGCGCTGCGCCGGGGGGACGCGGTCCGCGAGCCGGATCGGTGGGTGTGGCGGGCGGCGTTCCGGATCGCGGCCGGCGAGCTGAAGGCACGGCGCCGGCGGCAGGCGCTCCCGGTCCGGGAGGAGCGGTACGGGATGGACACGGAGACCGTGGAGCTGATCGAGGCGCTGAGGCGGCTGCCTTCGAAGCAGCGGGCCTCGGTGGTCCTCCACCACGGGGCCGGCTACCCGGTCCGCGAGGTGGCCGCGATCATCGGCTCCACGCCCGCCGCCGTGCGTGTCCATCTGAGCCGGGGGCGGCGGCGACTCCACGACCTGTTGGGAGGGGACGATGCCTGATCTCGAGACGAGGTTCCGGCGGCTGAACGAGTTGCGAGGGCCCGACCTTTGGCCGGACATCGAGACGCGGGAACCGCGCCCGGTGCCCGACGGCGGCGGGGGCCGCCGAGCGGCCGTGGCAGCGGTGGCCTTGGCGCTGGCCG
>JBOGWD010000184.1:0-1844 GCA_050693275.1 Actinomycetota bacterium
CGCGCGGGGGAGTGGAGCCGGGAGCGCTTCCAGGGCGTCGAGCTCCACGGGAAGACCCTCGGCATCGTCGGGCTGGGCCGGGTCGGGACCATGGTGGCCCAGCGGGCCCTGGCCTTCGGCATGCGGCTGATCGCCTACGACCCGTACGTCTCGCGGGAGCGGGCCCGGGAGCTGGCCATCGAGCTCATGCCGGACCTCGGCGCCCTGCTGGTCCAGTCGGACCTCATCACGATCCACCTCCCCCGGACCGCCGAGACCGAGGGGCTGATCGGGGCACGGGAGCTGGCGCTGATGAAGGAGGGCGCCCGCATCGTCAACACCGCCCGCGGCGGGATCGTCGACGAGGCCGCTCTGGAGGCGGCGCTTCGGAGTGGGCGGCTCGGCGGGGCCGCCCTCGACGTGTTCGCGGAGGAGCCGGTCACCGAGCACCCCCTGTTCGACCGGCGGAACGTCATCGTCACGCCCCACCTGGGCGCGGCCACGCAGGAGGCCCAGGACAAGGCCGGCGCGGCCATCGCCGAGATGGTCCGGCTGGCGCTCCGGGGCGAGTTCGTCCCTTACGCGGTCAACGTGGCGGCCGCCGAGGTGACCGAGCAGGTTCGTCCGTTCCTCCCGCTGGCCGAGCGGCTCGGCCGCATCCTGACCGGGCTGGCCGAGGCCCCGATGCGCAGCCTGTCCGTCGAGTATGTGGGGAAGGTCGCCGAGGCCGATACCCGTGTGCTCACGCTGGCCGCGGTCAAGGGGGCGCTCACCGGAGTGGTCCACGAGCCTGTCTCGTACGTGAACGCGCCGGCGATCGCCCGCGACCGAGGCCTGGAGGTGTCGGAGCGGCGCAGTCCCGAGTCCCAGGACTACGTGAACCTCGTGGCCCTGCGGGCGGGCACCGAGGCCGGCGAGGTCGCCGTGGGAGGCACGCTGGTCGGGACGAAGAACGCCGAACGTTTGGTGCTCGCATACGACTTCGACATCGACATCGCCCCCGCCGACCACATGGCGTTCTTCCGATACGAGGACCGGCCGGGAGTGATCGGTGCGGTCGGGACCCTCCTTGGCGAGTTCAGCATCAACATCGCCAGCATGGAGGTCGGCCGGAAGGAGGCCGGCGGCCTGGCGCTGATGTGCCTCACCGTGGACAGTCCCATCCCACCGGAGGTCCTCGACCGCATCGTCGAGGCCGTCGGGATGAAGTCCGCCCGCCAGGTCGCGCTGTAACAGGCTCGTAACGCCGCTCGCGACGCCTCCTTGGTCAAACGGGCGGGCCGCAGTGTACATTTACGGCCAGGCCAGCCCACCCACAGGAGGAGCCGGATGCCGATCCAGCCTGTCGACAAGATCTGGATGGACGGGGAGCTCGTCGACTGGGAGGACGCCAAGGTCCACGTCCTGACCCACGCTCTGCACTACGGAACCGGTGTGTTCGAGGGGATCCGGGCCTACGAGACCCCCAAGGGACCCGGGATCTTCAGACTCACCGACCACATGAAGCGGCTGTTCCGATCGGCGCAGGTGTACATGATCGACATCCCCTTCAGCCTCGAGGCGATGGTCGAGGCGTCCAAGGAGACGGTCCGGTCCAGCGGCCTCGAGGCATGCTACGTCCGGCCCATCGTCTACCGGGGCTACGGGGAGATGGGCCTGAACCCCCTGAACGCTCCGGTGAACGTGGCCATCGGGGTGTGGCCGTGGGGCACGTACCTCGGCGACGACTGCCTGGAGAACGGGGCCCGGCTGATCATCTCCTCGTGGCGGCGTCCCGACCCGAACGTCCTGCCCACCGGGGCCAAGGCCACCGGGCAGTACATCAACTCCGGGCTGGCCAAGGTGGAGGCCATCAAGGGCGGCTA
>JBOGWD010000185.1:0-11356 GCA_050693275.1 Actinomycetota bacterium
TCGTCCTCCACGACCACCTCGACGTTCTCCAGCCGTTCCCGGACCCACCCGGGCAGCTCGTCCAGGGCCTCCGCGGCGAGGTCCTCGAACCGGCGGCGGCTCACCATCTCACACCCAGTTGGGCAGGAGGCTCGGTCCACGGTAGAACCAGATCCGACCCCACCAGGCCTGGAGGGTGATCGAATCCCCCGTGAGGACCGGCCAGAAGTACACGAACACGCCGACGATCACCGTCACCACGAGCGCGGCCGCGGGCGCCGTGACCCAGCGCGGCGCCCTGACCCGGGCGATGTCTCGGACCACGTAGGCCGCGCCCAGCGCCAGGAACGGTGCGACCGGCGTCATGTAGAACAGGAAGAGCGGCCGGCTGACGACGAGCCACGGGAGGAACTGGGCCAGCACGGGGACCAGGATCGCGCCCGCGCGCCAGTCGCGCTGGAGCCGCCAGGCGAGCGCGAGGTACGGAAGGACGAGCAGCGCGCCCCAGAAGAGTGCGGGGTTCCCGATCCCCAGGATCTCCGCGCAGCACGACGGGTCGCCTCGCCAGAAGTACGCCACCGGCCGGAGGAGCAGGAACCAGGTCCACGCGGAGGACATGTAGGGGTGGATGGGCCGGCCATCGTCGCCCGTGGTGTCGAGGTTCAGGTGGTACCCGGCCATGTCGCCGTGATGGCTGATCCACTCGAGCAGGTCGAAGCCGCGGTCGGCCAGCCAGGGGATCCACGTGAGCGAGTAGACCAGGAGCGGCACGACCAGCAGGCCCAGGTACAGGATCGGCCCTTCCCGCCCCAGCCCGGCCGCAAGAGGACGCTCCGAGCCGTACGCCTTCTGCCTGGTGCGGGCCCAGGAGACGGTCAGGACGGCCGCGCCGGCCAGCGCCAGGACGCCCGACCACTTGACGGCCACGGCGGCCCCCAGCGAGGCACCCCCGAGCAGCAGCAGGGGACGCCACCCACGGCCCAGGGCCAGGCCGTCGTCCGGCGAGTCCTGGTCCGCGCCCCGGTCCGGGGCGCGATCGACCCGGCGCCGGTCGGCCACCAGGAGGGTGAACCCGAGGACCACGAACAGCGCCAGGAACACGTCGAGCATGGCGATCCGCGACTGCACGAACAGGAGGTGCTCCGAGGCCGCCAGGAGTGCGGCCAGGCCCGCCCACAGCGCCGAGCCGAACAGCAGGAAGCCCAGGACGCCCACCAGGGCCACGGTGGCGGTCCCCGCCACGGCGGCCGACACGCGCCAGCCGAGGGGCCGGTTGCCGAAGGCGTCGATCCCCAGGGCGATGAGCTGCTTCCCCAGCGGCGGGTGGACCCAGGAGCGCTCCACGTCGGCGTCTAGGTCGCACTCCCGGTAGTCGATGCCGGCGTACCAGCAGCCGTCGCTGGCGTAGTAGACCTCGTCGAAGACCTTGCGGTCGGGCTCGCCCAGGCGGATGAACCGCAGGACGCCCGCGAGGAGGGTCACCGCGGCGATGGCCAGGACGGCCTTCCACTTCGAGCTGGCGGATGGCACGGGTCGGCTTCCCAGGATAGAACCTGGATCGATGCTGAGGGTCGGAATCATGGGGCTGCCCAACGCGGGGAAGTCGACGCTCTTCAACGCGCTGGCCCGGGCGCACGCGCCCGTGGCGGGCCACCCCTTCACGACCGTGGATCCGAACGTGGGGGAGGCCGCCGTGCCCGATCCTCGGCTGGGTCGCCTGGCCGAGGTCCTCCGCCCCGAGCGCGTCGTCCCCGCCCACGTTCGGTTCGTGGACATCGCCGGGCTTGTTCGCGGGGCGCACCGCGGGGAGGGTCTGGGCAACCGCTTCCTGGGTCACGTCCGGGAGATGGACTCGCTGCTGCTCGTTCTCCGGGCCTTCGAATCGGAGTCCGTCCCGCACCCCGAGGGCGACGTGGACCCGGCTCGGGACCTCGACACGCTCATGACCGAGCTGGCCCTGGCCGATCTGGAGACCGCGGCGCGGGCGGCCGAGCGCGCGGACCGGAGGGCCGCGGGGACGGGGGATCCCGCCGAGCGCGATCGGGCCGGGGCGATGGCCCGCGCCGTGGCGGCGCTGGACCGAGGGGTTCCCGTGCGCGGCGCCGTGCCACCCGAGGACCTCGACCGGCTCCGAGAACAGGTCCTGCTCACCGCCAAACCGCTCCTGCTGGTCCTCAACGTGGGCGAAGAGGACGCCGGCCGGGCGGACGAGGTCGTGGCCGAGCACCGTTCCAGGTTGCCGGCCGGAGCCGAGGTCGTGGCCGTGTGCGCCAAGCTCGAGGAGGAGGTGGAGGACCTCCCGGAGGCCGAGGCCGCCGAGCTGCTGGACGCGTACGGGATCACCGAGCGGGGCACGGCCCGGATCGCGGGGGCGGCCCGGCGTCTGTTGGGGCTGACCACCTTCTATTCGATCGAGTCGAGCGAGTGCCGGGCCTGGCTGGTTCCCGAGAGGACCACGGCCGTCGGGGCGGCCGCCGAGATCCACACGGATATGGCCCGGGGATTCATCCGGGCCGAGGTCGTCCCCGCCGAGGAGCTGATCGAGGCCGGTTCCGTGGCCGCCGCCCGCGAACGAGGCGCGCTGCGGGTGGAGGGCCGGGACCACGTGATACGGGATGGCGACGTTCTCACGTTCCGGTTCCGCGCATAGGCCGCCACCGGAGGCCCGGCTCCGGTCGCTGGTCGCTCGATGGTGGCCGCTGGGAGCGGCCGTGGCGGCCACCGCCACGTTGGCCGGGTCGGGCGCGCTGCCTTCCTGGCCGGGACTGGTCCACGCGGTGGCCCTCCCGCCGCTCGACCTGGCCATGGACGTTCGCGTGCTGGTGGCCGGGGCTCCGACATACCCCCAGCTCCTCATCGGCCTGGCCGTCTCACTGGTCGTGCGGACCGCCCTCCTGGGGACGCTCTTCGTGACGCTGGGGGTGACGTCGTCCCCGCGGGCCGGGATCGCCTACGCGGCCCGCCTGTACGCGGCCGCACTGGTCCCCGTCACGCTGGCCGCGGCGCTGGAGTTCTCGGGACTCGCCGCGCTGTACGCCTGGTACGCGTGGAGCGGCCTCGGGCTGACGGCGCTGGTGGCGCTGATCCTCATCCCGCGCCGGCTCGGGCGGCCCGGGACCCGGATCCGGCGGTACCCGCTCGTCTTCGGATACCTGGCCGCGCTGATGGCGATCGGGGCGTTGGCCCGGGCCGGCACGTGGGGGATCGTCATCGGCGTGGTGGCGTCGGCGATGCTGACCGCGGTCGTGCTCTCATGGTTGGTGAGCAGACGTCCGGGCCACACCCGAGGGGTGGCCGCGGCGACTGTGCTCCTCCTGATGGGCGCGCTGGTCGTTCCCGGCGCGGCCGCGCAGGTGCCTACGGCCGTGCATGCGTCGCTGCTGGTGGTCCCGGGCGTCGATACATCCAGCGGGTACGGCGCCGCGTACCGGCTGGACCCCTCGGCCCTTGGGCTCCCCTGCGAGCGGGTGTTCTACTTCTCGTACCGCGGGCCCGGGGAAGGAGCGCCCCAGGGAGAGGCGGCGTGTCCCATCCGGCTCCACCGGCCGTATGCGGAAGAGACCACCCAGCGGCCCATCGGCGAGCTCGTGGACGCTTTCGCCCTCCAGCTCGAGGCGATCCGGCGGGAGACCGGGGATTCCCCGGTCGTGGTGGTGACCCACTCCCAAGGGGCCGTGATCGCCTGGCGGGCGGCGGCTCGGGGTCGAGCGGAAGGGGTGTCGCACCTCATCGCCCTGGGAGGGTTCCCGCACTCACCGGTCGGTTACCCGCCTCCGGGCCTGGCCGGTCCGGGCCGGGTCGGAGCGGACGCCCTCCGGGTCCTGTCCTGGCTGTCCCGGGTGTTCGAGCTCGGCACGTTCGACCCGGACGCTCCGCTGGCACGGGAGATCCTGGCCCGGTCCGACGGGCTCGAGTCGGTCTTCGGCGAGCCGCTCCCCCCGACCACGAAGGGGACGCTGCTCTTCGCCGCCGCCGACGTGATCGCCGCCCTGGAGGGTCGCACCATCCCGGATTCCCTCACGATCACGATCTGGACGACGCACGTCGGGATCACGGAGTCCGCACGGGCCGAGGTGGCGCTCCGGGAGATCCTCGGCGGCGGTGCGCCATCGGGCGACAGCGCGCTGGCCGCGATCCTGGACGCGGTCCTCCCCGCGTTCATGCCGCCGCCGGCCGGCTGACCATAATGAGCCCGTGGCCGGAACGCTGTGGCTGGTGGGCACGCCGATCGGGAACCTCGGTGACGCCGCGGAGCGGGCCGCCGGGACGCTCGGCGCCGTGGACGTGATCGCCTGCGAGGACAGCCGGCGGACCCGCAAGCTCCTCTCTCATCTCGGCGTCTCCGGCCGGCGGCTGGTCTCGTTCAACGAGGGGAACGAGCGCCGCCAGGTCCCCTTCCTCCTGGAGAAGCTGCGGGCCGGGCATGACGTCGCGGTGGTCTCCGACGCCGGGATGCCCGGGCTCTCCGACCCCGGGTACCGACTGGTGGTGGCGTGCGTGGCCGAGGACATCCCGGTGGACGTGGTCCCCGGGCCCTCGGCGGCGATCGCGGCCCTGGTGATCTCGGGCCTTCCCACGGCCCGGTTCGCCTTCGAGGGCTTCTTCCCGAGGAAGGGGGGGGAACGGAGGACACGGCTCTTGGCTCTTGCGGAGGACCCCCGGACCCTTGTCCTGTTCGAGTCGCCCCGCCGGCTCCGCGCCCTCCTGGCCGATGCCCTGGAGGTCCTGGGGGACCGACGCGCCGCCGTGGTCCGCGAGCTCACCAAGGTCCATCAGGAGGTCCGCCGGGGCCGGCTGTCGGAGCTGGCCACGGGCCTGGCCGAGGAGGTGCTGGGCGAGGTGGTCGTGGTGATCGACGGTGCCCCGGACAGCGGCCCGGCCGACCTGGAGGCGCTGGGCGACCGGGTCCAGGCGCTCACCGAGGGCGGCGTTCCGAGGAAGGAGGCCGCCGCCCGGGTGGCCCAGGAGGCCGGTCTGTCGAGGCGAGCGCTCTACGAAGCCTCGCTCCGACGACGCCCGCCCGGATAGGGGACAATCGCCGGCGCCGATGCCCAAGGACATCTTCTACGTAACGACGCCGATCTATTACCCGAACGACGTGCCACACATCGGCCACGCCTATACCACGGTGGCCACCGATTTCGTGGCTCGATTCCACCGCCTCCGGGGCGAAGAGGTCTTCTTCCTGACCGGCACGGACGAGCACGGGAAGAAGGTCCCCCAGTCCGCCCGAGACCAGGGCCTCGATCCCCAGGCCTTCGTCGACCAGATGGAGCCCCGGTGGCGGGAGGTGTGGGAGCGGCTCGACATCTCCTACGACGACTACATCCGGACCACGGAACCGAGACACGAGGCCGCCGTGGCCAGGCTCCTCCAGGCCGTCCACGACAACGGCCGCGAGGACATCTACCTGGGCACCTACGAGGGGCTGTACTGCGTCTCCTGCGAGGCCTACTACACCGAGGACGAGCTGGTGGACGGGATGTGCCCGATCCACCACACGCCGGTCGAGGCCATGGCCGAGGAGAACTACTTCTTCCGCCTCTCGGCGTACCAGGACCGGCTCCTCCAGCACTACGAGGCCAATCCCGGGGCCGTGGAGCCGGAGGTCCGACGCAACGAGGTCCTCTCGCTGATCAAGGGAGGGCTCCGGGACTTCTCGATCTCCCGGACCTCGTTCGCCTGGGGCGTGCCCCTTCCGTGGGACCCGAAGCACGTCTGCTACGTGTGGTTCGACGCGCTGACCAACTACGTCACCGCGGCGGGCTACGCCGACGACCCCGGCCGGTTCGAGCGAACCTGGCCCGCCGACGTCCACTTCATCGGCAAGGACATCCTCCGGTTCCACGCGATCTACTGGCCGGCCATGCTCATGGCGGCAGGCGTCGAGCCGCCTCGGCAGATCTGGGCCCACGGCTTCCTCCTGGTCGGGGGGGAGAAGATGTCCAAGGCCCGTCTCACCGGGATCCACCCCTTCGAGCTGGTCGATCACTTCGGGGTGGACGCCTACCGGTACCACTTCCTGCGGGAGATCCAGTTCGGCCAGGACGGCTCCTTCTCCTGGGAGTCCATGGTGGCCAGGTACAACGCCGACCTGGCCAACGATCTGGGCAACCTGGCTTCCCGGGTGCTGGCCATGGTCGGCCAGTACTTCGGGGGGGAGGTGCCGACCCCCCCGGCGGGTTCCGGGCCGGAGCTCCGCCTGGCCGAGGCCGCCGAGCGAGCCGCGGCGGCGTACGACGAGCGGGTCCTGGCCATGGACCTCACGGGCGGCCTGGCCGCGGTGTGGGGCTTCGTGGGCGAGGTCAACCGATACCTGGTGGACGTGGCTCCCTGGGCGCTGGCCAGGGACGAGGCTCGCCGGGGTGAGCTGGCGGCATCCCTGTACGCGTCGGCGGAAGCCCTCCGGGTCATCGCCGTGCTGATCTCGCCGGCGATGCCCCGGGCCGCGGCCACCTTGTGGGGACAGTTGGGAGTGGGGGAGCCGCTCGAGGACCAGCGCCTCCCCGCCGCGGCGGCGTGGGGTGGGCTGGCCCCGGGCACCAGGGTGCGCCGGGAGGAGGGGTTGTTCCCCCGCCTGGAGGGGTAGAGTCTCGACCCGTGGTCGAGGGTCCCCTGTTCGATTCGCACTGCCACCTGTTCCTGATGGAGAACGACCCCGCGGCGGCCGTCGAGGAAGCGAAGGCGGCAGGGGTGGTCGGGCTGGTGTGCGTGGGGATCGACCCCGCGTCGAGCCGCCGCTCGCGGGACCTGGCGGATTCGCTGGCCGGGGTCTTCGCCACGGCCGGTGTGCATCCCCACGAGGCCAGGGCGTTCGACGCGGCGGCCGGGGCCACCATCGAGGAGCTGGCTCACGATCCACGGGTGGTGGGGGTCGGGGAGACCGGGCTCGACCACTACCGGATGCGGTCGCCCCCCGAGGACCAGGAACGGGCCTTCCGGGCCCACTGCGTCCTGGCCCGGGAGACGGGCAAGCCGCTCGTGGTCCACGTCCGGGATGCCTGGGACGAGGTCCTCCGGATCCTCGACGAGGAGTCGGCGGAGGGGGTGATCCTGCACTGCTTCTCCGGGGACGCGGCCGTGGCCCGCGAGGCCGCGGCCCGGGGTTATCACTGCTCGTTCGGGGGCAACGTGACCTACCCGAAGAACGCGGAGCTCCGGCAGGCGGCCACCGAGGTGCCGGCCGACCTCCTCCTGGTCGAGACCGACAGCCCATTCCTGGCGCCGCAGGCGCTCCGGGGGCGGGCGAACGCCCCGGCGAACCTGGTCTATACGGTGGCGGCCCTGGCCGAGGCCAGGGGGGACGAGGCCCCAGAGCTGGCCGCGCGGACCGCGGCGAACGCCCGGACGGCCTTCCGCCTGCCCGACTGAGACCTCCGAACGCCCGTTCGGCCCCGAGTTTGCACCCGAGGTTGAGGGTTTGCTAGGGTCTCGCGCGTATTGCCCGGACGACACCGAGTCGCCAGGCGGGACGCCCGTCCTTCCCCCCCGCCCATACCGGGTCGAGCGAGCAGGGTGCGCCGGACACGGTTTCCCGGCCTGCTGACCGCGTTCGTCCTGGTCACCGCCGTCGCCGCCGTGAGCCTCCTCCGCCTCTCGAAGGAGGTCAGGCTGGTGGTCGACGGGGATGCTCGGATCGTGGAGACACTCTCCTCCGACGTCGGTGGGCTCCTGGAGCAGGAAGGGATCTCGATCGACCGGCACGACGAGGTCTCCCCGGGGCTCGCCGCGTCCCTGGCCGACGGGATGCAGATCCAGGTGCTGCTGGCCAAGGAGATCACGCTCCTGGTCGACGGGGTCGAGCGGACCAAGTACGTGCCCCCCGGCATGACGGTCGAGGAAGTCCTCCAGCAGATCAACGTGCGGATCTCCCGCCACTCGTACGTGGAGCCTTCCCGGGGAGCCACCGTCGAGGACGGGGACGTGATCGTGTTCGAGCCCGCCGTGGGCGTGGTCCTGACCGCCGACGGCCGGACCCGGGACGTGGTCACCAACGCCGACGACGTGGGCTACCTCCTGGACAGCCTGGGGATCGCCCTGCGGAAGCAGGACCGGGTCGAGCCAGGCGCCGACACCCCCCTCCGGCAGGGCCTCCGGGTGACCGTGGTCCGAGTGGGGCACCGGGAGGTGGTCCTCCAGCAGTCGATCGCGTACGGGACCGAGATCAGGAAGTCGAAGGACCTGATGCTGGGGATCCGCCGGGTGGATCGGGCCGGGGTCCCCGGGATCCTCCGGAAGGTCTACCAGGCCACGATGGAGAACGGCCAGGAGGTCGGCCGGAAGCTGCTCCGGACCGAGGTGGTCCGGGATCCGGTCTCCCAGGTGATCGTGGAGGGGACCCGTCAGCCCCATATTGAGACGGGTGTGGCCTCGTGGTACCAGCGCATCGGGATGGTGGCCGCCCACAAGACGCTTCCGTTCGGCACACAGGTGAAGGTGACCAACACGGCCAATGGACGTTCGGTCGTTGTGGTAATCAACGACCGTGGCCCCTACGTCCCCGGACGGATCATCGACCTCTCCGACGACGCCTTCGCCCAGCTCGCGCCGCTCGGGTCCGGCACGTTCAACGCCCGGATCGCCTGGTAGGGCCCTCACCCGCACGGCCCTCCGCGACCTGGCTCGCCGCCACGGCATCCGTCCGAGGAAGTCACTGGGCCAGCACTTCCTGGCGGATCCGAACGTGGCCCGGGCCGTGGGCCGAGACGCCGGAGCCGCCCCGGGGGAGCGCTTCCTGGAGGTCGGGGCGGGCCTCGGGTCCCTGACGGTCGCCCTGGCGGACGCCGGAGCCGAGGTGCTGGCCGTGGAGACCGACCACCGCCTGGCCGCCGCCCTCGAGGAGGTGGTGGCCGGGATGCCAGTCCGGGTGGCGGTCGAGGACGCCACCGGCGCCGATTGGGGGGCGCTGCTGGGCCGCGGAGCCTGGCGGATGGCCTCGAACCTGCCGTACAACGTGGCGGTCACGGTCCTGATCGACCTGCTGGAGGCGGCCTCGAACGTCGACCCGTTCGTGGTCATGGTCCAGCGCGAGGTGGGGGAGCGCCTGGCCGCGGGCCCCGGCCGGCCCGGCTACGGCGCTGTGAGCCTGAAGGTGGCCTACCGGTCGGCGGTTCGGATGCTGCGACGGGTCGGCCCGACCGTGTTCTGGCCCGAACCGCGGGTGGACTCCGTCGTGTTGCGCCTCGATCGCCGGGCCCCTCCGGTCGACACGCGGCCGGAACGGCTGTTCCGCCTGGTCGAGGAGGGGTTCCGGCAGCGGCGGAAGACGATGACAGCGGCCCTGGTCCGCCTCGGCCTCGACCGCGCTCGGGCCCGGGCCGCTCTGTCGGACGCGGGTCTCGATCCCCGAACCAGGGCCGAGGCGCTGGGCCTCCCGGAGTTCGCCCGCCTGGCGGACGTCGTCGATGGCTGAGGCCGGCGCGGTCACCGAGCCGGCGCCGGCCAAGCTCAACCTCTTCCTGAGGGTCCTGGGGCTCCGGGACGACGGGTACAACGACATCCGCTCCCTGCTCCTCCCGATCACCCTGGCCGACGGGATCCAGGCCCGCTCGGGAGCCGAGCTCGGGCTCACGGTGATCGGCGAGTGCGCCGCCGACGTCCCTAGGAGTGGGGAGAACCTGGTGCTTCGGGCGGCCCGGGCGCTGGCCGAGGAGGCCGGCGTGGATCCTGCAGCCGACCTCCTGCTGTCGAAGCGGATCCCGGTGGCGGCGGGCCTGGGTGGCGGCAGCGCCGACGCCGCGGCCGCGCTCCGGGCCCTGGACGAGCTGTGGGGGATCGGTCTGGGGATCGGGCGGCTCCGGGACGTGGCGGCGCGGGTCGGGTCGGACGTCCCCGGGATGATCGAGATCCGCTCCGCCCTGATCGAGGGCCGGGGCGAGGTCGTCGAGGCGATCGAGGTGCCCCGGACGTGGTGGGTCCTGCTGACCCAGCCGTTCGGGGTTCGGGCTGGGGATGCCTACCGATGGTGGGACGAGGACGGCGGTCCCCAAGGGCCGGATCCCGAACCCGTCCTGGAGGCGCTCCTGGACGGCGATCTCGGTCGGGCGGGGGAGCTCCTTCACAACGATCTGGAGGTACCGGTGGCCGCCCGGCACCCCGAGGTCGAGGCCGGCCGGAGGAGGCTGCTCGACGCCGGTGCCCTCGGCGCGCTGATGGTGGGGAGCGGCCCAACGGTCGCCGGGCTGGTCCGGGACGGGTTCCAAGCCGAGGACCTTGCCGCCGCCACCGGCGGCAACGCCGTCAGCACGATCACACGCTGACCGCGTGAGGCGCGGGCCCACCGACCCGGCGCGATCTGTCAGCGCCTCACGCTACGGTTGGGAGGTGCTTGCCGAGGAACGCGAGATCCGTCGCATGAAAGCGATCAGCCTGCGCCTCGCGGGCTACTCGCGAGCGCAGATCGCGCAAGCGCTGGGCGTAAGGACCGGAGGGGCGGCGCTTGGCCGATGGCTTCGAGGCGTGCCCCCTCCTGCATGGACCAAGCGTCCTCGTGCCAAGGACGATCTGAAGGAGCGAGCGATCGAGCTTCGTCGCGACGGCAGATCCTACCGAGAAATCCAGGAGACCCTCAGTGTCAGCAAGAGCTCGCTCTCTTCGTGGCTCAGGGATGTTCCAGTCACCGAGGAGCACGCACTCCTTCTGGCGCAGCGAAGGCGCTCGGCGCTGCTGAAGAGTTCTGCCGCTCGTCATTCGATCGCCCGTATCAGGGAGAAGCGGCTGGTCGATCAGGCGGCGGCGCAGATCGGTCCCATATCCGATGGCGAGCTGTTCCTCGCAGGCGTTGTCGCGAATTGGGCCGAAGGCGCGAGGACGAAGCCGTGGGGAAGGCGAGCACGTGTGGAGTTCATCAACTCGGATTCCGGAATGATCCGGTTGTTCTTGGCCTGGCTCGATCTGGTGGCCGTTCCCCGAGAAGACCGCTCGTATCGCGTGTCGATCCACGAATCGGCTGATGTCGAGGCAGCGGTCCGTTACTGGTCGCACTTCGTGGGGGTACCGGCGGACCGATTCCTCACAACGACCCTGAAACGGCACAACCCCCGCACGATCCGGAGAACGTAGGTGACGGCTATCGAGGCTGCCTGACGATCTCTGTCCGCAGGAGTACCGATCTGAACAGCCGCATCCGGGTTGGTTCGCTGGCATCATCGAGGCTGTCTCCAGTGGCGGGATCCGCCCTTCTGGAACGGAGATGGGAACCGGCGAATGGCCTCATACTGGGGAGGTCGATCCGGGGTAGTGTAATTCGGCAGCACACAGGGCCTTGGACCCTGGAGTCTGGGTTCAAATCCCAGCCCCGGAGCCGGGATTCCTGGCTCGGTCGCGCCTGCCTGAACCAAGAAGCCTTCGGTCATCCAGCACCAACGTCGCTCTCTTG
>JBOGWD010000186.1:0-27074 GCA_050693275.1 Actinomycetota bacterium
GCGCCGCATGGGAGAGGCCGCCGCCTCCCTGTTTCGGAGGGGTCCCGGTGAGCGCTAACGGCGGCGTCGCCGGCGGCGGAAGGAGAAGCGGATCGGCACGCCGCCGAGCCCGAAGGCGTCGCGGAACCGGTTTTCCAGATACCGGGCATACGTGGTGGGCACCGGGCCCCGGCTGAACAGGACGAAGCGGGGCGGCCCGGCGGCCACCTGGGATCCGTACAGGATGCGGCCGGTGACCCTGGGAGCGGGATGCTCCGCCTGGGCCCGCTGAAGGATCCTGTTGACCTCGGCCGTGGTGGCCCGCCTGAGCCAACCTTCCTCGGTCCGCAGCAGCGCGTCCGGCACCTTCGACACGCCGGCTCCCGTCATGGCCGAGGTCCGCAGGACCGGGACGCCCGGGAACACGGCGACCCGCTCCTTGATTCTCTTGAATCGATCCGCTCGCTCCCCAGACGGCACCAGGTCCCACTTGTTCGCCACCACCACCAGGCCCCGCCCCGCCTCCGCCACCCGGGCGGCGATCCGCCGGTCCACGGTGGTCAGCCCCTCGTGCGCCGCCATGACCAGGGCCGTCACGTGGGACCGGTCGATGGCCTGCACGGTCCGGACGTAGCCGTAGTACTCGACGCCCCGAGCCCGGGACGGACGCCGGAACCCGGCGGTGTCCACGAATCGCACGGGCCGGCCATCCCATCGAACCACCGCGTCCACGGCGTCCCGCGTCGTTCCCGCCTCCTCGTACACGACGGAGCGGTCCTCGCCGATCAGGCGGTTGAACAGCAATGACTTCCCGACGTTCGGCCTGCCCACGATCCCGAACACGGCCTCGGGCTCAACTTCTCCTTCAGCTTTAGTGTAAGGCTCAGGTTGACCGTGAGTCCCAAGTGCCTCATGTGCCTCGGGAGGCAGGAGGGCCACCACACGATCCATCAGCTCCCCCGCTCCCCTGCCGTGGAGCGCCGAGACGGCCACCGGGTCCCCCAGGCCCAGACGATAGAGCTCTGCCACCTGTGGCTCCTGTGCCTCCGAGTCGACCTTGTTCCCCACCAGCACCACGGGAACCGACACCCGCCGGAGCCGGTCCGCCAGCGCCGCGTCCTCTTCCTGGACGCCCAGCGTGGCGTCCACCACCAGGAGGATCACATCCGCCTCTCCCAGGGCCCGCTCGGCCTGCCGGGCGACCAGCTCGTCAACCCCGTGAGCCCGGCGGACGTACCCGCCGGTGTCGACCGCGACGAAGGTCCGCCCTCGCCACCGGACCGGCCGCTCCAGTCGGTCGCGGGTGACGCCGGGTTGCTCGTGGGAGATGGCCTCCCGGGCCCCCAGGAGCCGGTTCAGGAGCGTGGACTTCCCCACGTTCTGCCGACCCACGATGGCCACGGTCGGCGGCCGGCCCGGGCCGGAGGGAGTCATCCGTGCCCCTGTCCACCCCGTGCCGACCGGGCCAGCTCCAGCACCTCGCCCAGGACGTCCTCCGGGTCCCGCCCCGAGGTATCGACCTCCCGGGCATCCGGGGCGGGAACCAGGGGGTTGGTCCGGGCGTCGAGGGCATCCCGGCGCTCCAGGGCCTCGGCCAGCGCCGGATCCCCGCTGCGACGCTCCGCCTGCCGCCGGGCTGCCCGCTCCCCTGGATCCGCCACCAGGAACACCTTCAGATCGGCGTCGGGGAACACGACGGTGCCGATGTCCCGGCCCTCGACCACCGCCCCGCCCGCCCCCAGGCGGCGCTGCTCGCCCCGGAGGACGGCCCGGATCTCGGGATGCCTGGCCACCGGGGAGACCACCGCCTCCACCTCCGGCGCCGACAGGTCGTCCCCGGGGGATCGCCCGTCGACTACCAGGCTCGGCGGGATTCCCTCGTCCATCGAGAACCGCAGGGACCGGGCCAGGACTACCAGCCCCCCGCCGTCCGATGGATCGATGCCTCGCCGAAGGGCCTCGGCGGCCAGGGACCGGTACATGGCGCCGGTGTTCAGGTAGGCCTGGCCGAGGGCCTTCGCCAGGCCCCTGGCCAGGGTGCTCTTCCCCGCCCCCGCGGGGCCGTCGATGGCCACCACGAACCCCTGCTTGGCCGTCGCCTCAGGCACCCCGCATCAGCTCCCGGACCTCCTCGGCACCGAGCTCCCGAAGCTCACCCGGCCCCAGCCGGCCCAGCCGGATCGGCCCCACCCTGACCCGAACGAGCCGGCGCACGGGCAGGCCGATCGCAGCCAACATCCGGCGGACCTCGCGCTTGCGTCCCTCGGTCATCACGATCCGGACCGCGGACCGGCCCCCGGCCCGGGCCACCCGCCGGGCCGACCCGGCCCTGGCCGGCCCGTCCTCGAGGTCGATCCCCCGCGTAAGCCTGGCCAGCGCCCGCGGAGACGGCGAGCCCTCCACCTCGGCCAGGTACTCGCGCTCGACACCGTACCGCGGGTGCATCAGCCGGTTGGCCAGCTCGCCGTCGTTCGTCAGCAGCAGCAACCCCTCGGTCTCCCGGTCCAGACGGCCCACCGGGAACACCCGCGTGCCCTCGGGGTAGTACCTCGAGACGTCGGGGCGCCCCTGGGGGTCCCGGGCCGTGGTGACCACCCCCGCGGGCTTGTGCAGTGCGAAGTAGCGAAGCTCCGGATCGAGGGGGACGCGGACACCGTCGACCTCGACCCGGTCGACGCGGGGGTCGACCCGGGCGCCCAGGGCGGCCACCTCCCCGTTCACGGTGACCCGGCCCTCCCGGATCAGGTCCTCACAGGCCCGCCGCGACCCCATCCCGGCCCAAGCCAGTGCCTTCTGGAGCCGTTCCTCGCGCTCACCGGGGGCCGGGGCCGATCCGGCCTCGCCGGGCCCGTCAGGCCTCGTCCGAGCCCCCCGTGGGGGGCGGCCCCTCGTCGGCATCGCCCCCATCGTCCCCGGCGCCCAGCAGCGGCGCCAGCGGCGGGAGGTCGCTTACCGAGTCCAGCCCGAGCCGCTCCAGGAACTCCGGCGTGGTCCCGTAGAGCACCGGCCGCCCCGGTCCCTCCTCCCGCCCGACCTCGGCCAGGAGGCCCCGGTCGACCAGCGCCTTCAGGACACCCTCCGAGTCGACGCCCCGGATCGCCGAGACCTGGTGTCTGGTCACGGGCTGCTTGTAGGCCACGATGGCCATGGTCTCCAGCGCGGCCTTGGTCAGCCGGGTGTGCCTCGAAGAAAGGACGAACCGCTCCACGATCGGGGCGGCCTCGGGGTGGGTCGCCAGGCGCCAGCCGCCGGCCACCCGCCGCAGGACCAGCCCCGACCCGGCGAGATCGTAGTCCTCGGACAGCGATTCCAGGAGGCCGTCGACCGTCCGTCTGTCCGATCCGATCAGGGAAGCCAGGACCGCCGAGGCCAGCGGCTCGTCGGCCAGGAAGAGCACGGCCTCCAGAACCCGCAGGCGGGGGTCCCGGCGGGCCGGCCGCTCGGCGGCGGGCTCGGCGCTCATCCCTCCCACCGCACCTCGATGTCCCCGAAGGTCTCGGCCTGGCTCAGGGCGACCTGCCCCCGAGCGTGGAGCTCCAGGAGGGCCAGGAAGCGCACCACTACGTGGATCCGTTCCCGGCAGTCCTTGACCAGGTCGCGGAACCGCGCCTCCCCGCGGCGGGTCATCCGACGGGTCACGGTCGCCACCGCTTCCTCTACCGTGGCCATGATCGGCGTCACGTGGGACAGGTCCACGGTCGGGGCCCGCAGCAACGCCACCGCCGCCTCGGACAGGGCCTCCGTCGTGACCTTCTCCATGAGGTCGGGGTAGAGGTGGGCGAACTCCTGGGGCGGCGCGGCCCGGCGGGAGAGGGACCGAGTGGCTTCCTCGACCCGCTCGGCCAGCACCGCGGCCACGTGCCGGAAGGCGGCCAGCTCGATCCGCCGGGCGTAGGCGAGGTCGGGGGACCCGCCCAGGAGATCCTCCTCGTCGGGCTCCCGCTCCGAGGGAAACAGCCGTCCCACCTTGAGCTCGAGCAGGACCGCGCAGATCGCCAGGAACCACGTGGCCTCCTCGAGCGTCCACCCCTCGGCCTGGTCGGCCTTGGCCAGGAAGTCCTCGGTCACCCGGGCCACGGGGACGTCGCACACGTCCACCTTGCGGTCCAGGATCAGCTCGGCCAGCAGCCGGAACGGTCCCCGGAAGACGGGGAGGTCCACGGGGAACTCGCCCACCCTGGCCAGCACTCGGTCCTCATCCAGCTCGGGCACGTCCCCGGCATGGTATCCGTGCCCGGGGGGCGCCTCAATCACCCCGCGGTCAGCCGACCAGCACGGAAAGCAGGCCGTCGACCACCGGACTGACGATGGCGAAGATGGCCCCGGGGAACAGGAAGAAGATCGCCAGCATGAACAGGGCCCCGTACGCCTCCCACGACCGGTAGACCTCCCGGGCCCGCGGAGGGAGGAAGCGGGCCAGGACCTTCGACCCGTCCAGCGGCGGGATCGGCATGATGTTGAACACCGCCAGCAGGACGTTCAGCGAGACCCACACGCCGAGGAAATCGCTCAGCGCCCCGGCGCCGAACCCAACGAACCTGAGCCCCAGGGCCCCGATCGCCGCGAGGACGACGTTCGTCACCGGGCCGGCCACCGCGATCAGCATCAGTTGCCGGTCGGGGCTACGCAGGTTCGACGGGTTGACGGGCATCGGCTTCGCGTAACCGAAGATCGGGTTTCCACCCCGCCCGAAGAGATACGGGAGGACCAGGAGCCCCGGGAGGACCACCGTCCCGAAGGGGTCGACGTGGCGGATCGGGTTGACCGTCAGCCGGCCCATGGCTCGCGGCGTGCTGTCCCCCATCCTGTCGGCCACCAGGCCGTGGCTCAGCTCGTGCAGGACCACCGCGACGACCAGGGTCACCACGATGTACAGGACCGTCAAAGGATCGAAGCTCACCATGGCTTCATCGAGCGCTCAGGCATCCCGCCAGCGGTACACGAGCGGCGGCGGCTGCGGGCGGGTCTCGGACACGGTGAGCGCGGCGTTGACCGCGGTGATGGCGGCGGAGGCGATCTTCTCGTCGCGCGCATGTACCTCGCCGATCGGCTTCGCCGGCTCGAGCCGGTCGCCGATCTTGACCCCGAACACGATACCCACCGCCGGGTCGATCGGGTCACCCTTGCGGCGCCGTCCGGCGCCCAGAGCCACGGCGGCCCGACCGATGGCCTCGGCGTCGACCGAGGCCAGGAACCCGTTCCCCTCGGCCTCCAGCGGCATCGTCACCGGCGCCCGCGGGAGGACCTCCCGGGGCTCGTCCACGACCCGCGGATCACCGCCCTGCGCCTCGACCATCCGGCGGAACGCCTCCGCGGCCTCGCCGCCGGACAGGGCAGCCTCGGCCCTCCGTCTGCCTTCGGCCTCGTCCGTCCCGAGCAGCGCGGACTGCGCGGCGACCGCGAACTCGAGGGTCAGGTCGGTGAGCCGCCCGGTGCGCTCGCCGCGGAGGACCTCGACAGCCTCCACGATGTCCAAGGCGTTCCCCACCGCCTCGCCCAGCGGCTGGGACATGTCGGTGACGGCGGCTCGGGCCCGGCGCCCCCATCCGCCGGCCAGGTCCACGCATGCCGCGGCCAGCGCGTCGGCGTCCTCCGGGGTCTTCATGAACGCGCCGCTGCCGGCCTTCACGTCGAGCAGGATCAGGTCGGTTCCCACGGCCAGCTTCTTGCTCATGACGCTGGCCGCGATCAGGGGCACGCTCGGCACGGTCGCGGTGGCGTCTCGGAGCGAGTACAGGGCGCCGTCGGCCGGCACCATGTCCTTCGTCTGCGCTGCCACCGCGCAGCCCACCTGCTCCACCTGGCGCTCCAGCTCTTCGGGCGAGAGGTCGGTGCGCAGGCCCGGGATCGACTCGAGCTTGTCGAGCGTTCCACCCGTGTGCCCGAGCCCCCGGCCCGACAGCTTGGCCACGGCGAGCCCCAGCGAGGCCGCCAGCGGCGCGAACACCAGCGTCACGCCGTCGGCCACGCCCCCGGTGGAGTGCTTGTCGACCTTGGGCCGCGACACGCGCTCCAGCGGCAGGGTGTCGCCCGAGTCGACCATGGCCCTGGTGAGGGCGACCGTCTCCTGCGTGTCGAGCCCCCGGATGAACGCCGCCATCAGGAACGCCGCCGCGAGGTAGTCCGGGATCTCCTCGCGGGCGTAGCCGATCACCACGGCCCGGACCTCCTCGTCGGAGAGCGGCTTGCCGTCGCGCTTCCGGGCCACCACGTCGCGGGGATCCGGCCCGGCCACGGTCAGCCCACCCCGAGCGCTCGGGCGAACCCGGTTCCCGCCAGGCCGTCCGGGCCCACCCCGAACAGCGAGGCCACCGTGGCCCCGAGGTCGGCGAACGTGTCCCGGATCCCCAGGTCGACGGCCGGGCGCCCGGCCAGCGCCCCGCCGGCCACCAGGACGGGGGTGAACTCGCGGGTGTGGTCGGTCGAGTCGTCCGTGGGGTCGCAGCCGTGGTCGCCGGTCAGGAAGAGCAGCCCGTCCTCGACCGCCTCCACCAGCTCCGGGAGCCTGCGATCGAAGGCCTGCACGCTCCGAGCGTACCCTTCCGGATCGTTGCGGTGTCCGTACTTCGTGTCGAAGTCCACGAGATTGGTCACAACCAGTACATCGTCCTCCCGGCCCAGATACTTCACCGTCAGGTCGATCCCGTGGTCGTTCGACTCCGAATGCTCGGCCTCGGCGATGCCCCTGCCGGCGAAGATATCTGGGATCTTCCCCACGCCGAACACCGGCGCGCCGGCCTCCAGGATCCGGTCCAGATAGGTGGGGGCGAACGGCTCGACCGAGAGGTCTCGGCGCTCGTGGGTCCGGGTGAACGAGCCGGTCGCCCCCACGAACGGCCGGGCGATGACCCGGCCGACGCGATGCTCCCCGTCGAGGATCCCGCGGGCGACTCGGCACCACTCGTACAGCCGTTCCAGGGGCGCCACGTCCTTGTGCGCGGCGATCTGGAACACGGAGTCGGCGCTCGTGTACACGATGGGCCGGCCGGTGCGCATGTGCTCCTGGCCCAGCTCGGCGATGATCTCGGTGCCGGAGGCGGCCACGTTGCCCAGGACTTCCTCCCCCACGGCTCGCTCGAAGGGCTCGATCACCTCGGGAGGGAAGCCGTCGGGATAGGTGGGGAAGGGGCGCTCCACGATCAGCCCGCACACCTCCCAATGGCCGGTGGTGGTGTCCTTGCCGGCGGAGCGCTCCCGCATCTTGCCGTGTCCGGTGCCCGGATCGGCCCGCGGCTCGATGCCCGGCGCGTCGGTCAGCATCCCCAGCCCGAGGCCCGCGAGGTTCGGGGCGTCGATGCCGCCGACGGCCCGCGCTGTGTTCCCGATCGTGTCGGACCCCTGGTCGCCGTAGGCCGTCGCGTCGGGCGCCTCGCCGACCCCGAAGGAGTCGCACACGAGCAGGAGCGCCTTCATCCGGCGTTCTTTCGCTGCGGGCCGGACCGGCGGGCCCGGGGGTGCGCGTCGAAGTACACCTTCCGGAGGCGGTCCTTCGTGACCAGCGTGTAGATCTGTGTGGTGGCCACGCTGGCGTGCCCCAGCAGCTCCTGGACCACCCGGACGTCAGCTCCTCCCTCCAGGAGGTGAGTGGCGAACGAGTGACGGAGCATGTGCGGGGTGACCCGCTTGCGGAGCCCGGCCTGGCGGGCCAACGACTTCACGATGTTCGTGCAGCCCTGCCGAGTGAGCCGGCCGCCCCGCTGGTTCAGGAACAGGGCCGCCCTCGACCTCGACGTGGTCAGCGAGGGGCGACCTCGGACGAGATAGGCCTCCACGGCCCGCACGGCGTACCGGCCCAGGGGGACCAGCCGCTCCCTCGATCCCTTGCCGACCGCCCGCACGCTCCCCTCGTCGAGATCGACGTCGTCCACGTCCAGCCCCACCAGCTCGGAGATCCGCAACCCCGCCCCGTACAGCGTCTCGAGCATGGCCCGGTCCCGGAGGGAGACCGGGGTCCCGTCCTCGTGAGGCGCGGCCACCAGCGCGGCCACCTCGTCGACGGTCAGGGGCCGGGGCAGGTTCCGAGGGACCTTCGGCCGGGCCACGCCCTCGGCCGGATCGCCCTCGGCCTCGCCCTCCCGGACCAGGAACCGGTGGAAGGACCGGATGGCCGCCAGCGCCCGGGCCACCGACGCCGCGCGGTAGACCTTGCCCGGTGCGAACTCCGACCTCGACAGGTGGGCCACGAACCCGCTGATCTCCGGCTCCCCGGCCCGGGTGGGGTCCTCGATCCCCCTCGAACGGAGGAATCCGAGGTACTTGGCCAGGTCACGCCGATAGGCGTCGATCGTGTTGCGGGCCAGCCCTCGCTCCACCGTCAGGTGGTCGAGGAACCGGCCGGCGGGGTCCGAGAGGCCCACGCGCTCAGTCCGCCGCGCCCTGGATAGACCGAGACAGCGGCGTGTGCTCCAGTCCGTGGGCATCCGCGACCGCGGCGTTGGTGACCGCTCCCGCGTAGACGTTGACCCCTCTGGCCAGGACGGGGTCCTCGCGAACGGCATCCTCCAGTCCCCGGGACGCGATCTCCACCGCGTAGGGCAGCGTCACGTTCGTGAGCGCGTAGGTCGAGGTCCGGGGCACGGCCCCGGGCATGTTCCCCACGCCGTAGTGCACGATGCCCCGTTCGACATACGTGGGGTCCGAGTGCGTGGTCATCCGGATCGTCTCCACGCATCCCCCCTGGTCCACGGAGATGTCCACGATCACCGATCTCGGACGCATCGAGGCCACCATCTCCTCGGTGACCAGCACCGGCGCTCGGGCCCCGGCCACCAGCACCGCGCCGATCACCAGGTCGGCCCGCTCGATGTGGTACTCGATGGCCGCCCGGTTGCTGGTCACAGTGAGGATCCGTCCCTTGTGGATCTGGTCCACCAGTCGAAGCTTGTCGACGTCCTTGTCCACGATGATGACCTCGGCCTCCATGCCCGCGGCGATCCAGGCGGCGTTGGACCCGGCCATGCCGGCCCCGAGCACCACCACCCGGGCGGGGTGGACCCCGGAGACCCCGCCCAGGAGCACCCCGCGGCCGCCGTTCCCGCGCTCGAGGTAGTGGGCACCGACCTGCGGGGCCATCCGTCCGGCCACCTCGCTCATGGGCGCCAGGAGCGGGAGTCGCCCGTCGGGGAGCTCCACGGTCTCGTACCCCACCGCAGCCACCTTCCGCTCGACCAGCATCTCGGCGAGCTCCCGGCTGGCGGCCAGGTGGAGGTAGGTGAACACGATCTGCCCCTGGCGGAGGCGGTCGTACTCTTCCTGGACCGGCTCCTTGACCTTCAGCACCAGCTCCGCCGAGGACCACACCTCGTCGGCCGACCCGGCCAGCTCGGCCCCGTACTTCACGAAGGCCTCGTCGGGGATCGAGGAACCCTCTCCCGCCCCGGCCTCCACCAAGACCTGGTGGCCGGCCACCGAGAGCTCCCGGACGCCCGCGGGGGTCGCGGCGACCCGATACTCGTTGTCCTTGACCTCTCGCGGGATCCCGACGATCATCCCGGCTTCCCTCCTCGGTCAGGGCCGTCGCCGCCCGAAAGAATACCCCGGCGCTTCTTCCCGGCCGGTGCTGCCGTGGTGGAGGGCTCACCGAGGGGAAGGGACGACCATGGAACCAGGCCGCCCTGTACCGCTTCGCCACCAGCGGAGAGGCGGCCGGCGCCTGCTCCGAGGCCGACCTCCAGGGGTCGTTCAGGCCGAAGCGTCGGTGACGGGTCCGGCCCCAGCGGCGGCGCGCTCGGGAGCTCGGTGTCGGGCCACCGAGGCCCCGACGAAGTCCCGGTAGAGCGGGTGGGGCCGGGTCGGGCGCGACTTGAGCTCCGGATGGAACTGTCCCGCGACGAAGAACGGATGCTCGGGCAGCTCGATGATCTCCACCAGCCGTCCGTCCGGCGACGAGCCCGAGAACACCAAGCCGTGCTCCTGAAGGATGCCGTGATACGCGGGGTTGACCTCGTACCGGTGCCGGTGGCGCTCGTACACGACCTCGGCCCCGTCGTATGCCTTGGCCGCCAGCGTTCCGGGCACCAGGTGGCACGGCTGCCCCCCCAGACGCATGGTCCCGCCCATGTCCGTGACGTCCTTCTGCTCGGGAAGGATGTCGATCACCGGGTCCTTGCACGTCGGGTCGAACTCGCTGGAGTTCGCCCCGAGGAGCCCGCACACGTTCCGGGCGAACTCGATGACCGCGCACTGCAGACCGAGGCAGATCCCCAGGAACGGGACGCCCCGCTCCCGGGCGAACCGGATCGCGTCGACCTTGCCCTCCACGCCGCGGACCCCGAACCCGCCGGGCACCAGGATCCCGTCCACGTCGCCGAGGATCTCCTCGACCTCCCCGGAGACCAGCTCGTCCGACGCCACCCACCGGATGTGCACCCGGGCCCCGTGGTGGAACCCTCCGTGCTTCAGGGCCTCGATCACCGAGAGGTACGCGTCGCGGAGGTCGATGTACTTGCCGACCACCCCGATCGTGACGGGGTCGATGGCCTCCTCGATCCGATCCACGAGCGCCCGCCACTCGGCCAGATCGGGGTCGACCTGCTCCAACCGGAGGTGCCGGGCCAGGTAGGAGTCCAGCCCCTCCTCGTGGAGCACCAGCGGGACCTGGTAGATCGAGTCCGCGTCCACCGCTGAGACCACGGCTTCCATCGGAACGTCGCACAGCAGCGAGATCTTCTCCTTCAGCCCCCCGCCGATCGGCCGGTCCGAGCGACAGACGATGGCGTCGGGCTGGATGCCGAGCGACCGCAGCTCCTTCACGGAGTGCTGGGTCGGCTTCGTCTTCAGCTCGCCGGTCGGGGCGATGTGCGGGAGGAGGGAGACGTGGACGAACGCGCAGTTGTCCCGGCCGACCTCGTTGCGGAGCTGTCGGATGGCCTCCAGGAACGGCAGTGACTCGATGTCGCCAACGGTGCCGCCGATCTCCACCACCACGATCTCGGCCCCGGTCGCCTCGGCGATCCCCCGGATCCGGGCCTTGATCTCGTTGGTGATGTGCGGGATCACCTGGACGGTGTGACCGAGGAACTCACCCCGGCGTTCCTTGGCCAGCACCGCGGAGTACACGGCGCCGGTCGTCACGTTCGACCCCCGGTGCAGGCTCTCGTCGGTGAACCGCTCGTAGTGGCCGAGGTCGAGGTCGGTCTCGGCGCCGTCGTCGAGCACGAAGACTTCCCCGTGCTCGAAGGGGTTCATGGTCCCGGGATCGACGTTGATGTAGGGATCGAGCTTCTGCATGGTGATGCGAAGCCCACGGTCCTTGAAGAGGCGGCCCAGGGAGGCGGAGGTGATGCCCTTCCCGAGGCTCGAGGAGACACCCCCGGTGACGAAGATGAATTTCGTCGAGTGAGCCACCGGGATTCCACTGTACCAGAACCCCGGGGCAGCGTGGCCGGATTCGGCTCACGTCCTTCGGCCGAGGCGGTCGAACCATCGAAGCGGGGGCACCGCGTCCATGATCCGGGAGATCGTCACGGTCTCCGCGGCCACCTGAAGGAGGACCACCGCCCCGGCCGCCACGACCACGCCCGGGGTGGGCAGGACCAGGGCCAACCCGGCCCCGGCCACCAACCCCAGGGGGTTCGATCCCGCGTCGCCCAGCATCCCCCGCTCGGTGAGGTCGAACGGGAGCACGCCCGCGACGGCTCCCAGGACGGCTCCGGCCACCAGGCCGAAGCCCGCGTCCCACGTGATCACCAGGATCGGGAGGAGCGCCACCGCTCCCCACTTGAGCGAGCGTCCCGGCCTGACGTCGAGCGCGTTCCACATGTTGGTGGCCGCGGCGACCAGGACGGCCGCGGCGGCCACCCGAACGGGACCTCCTCCGATCGACAGGGCCACCAGGACCCCGGCCCCGACCCCCACCACCAGCTTGAGCAGGCCCGTGGTCGGACGGCCGCGGAGGAACCCACCCAGGTGCCCCCGGAACCCCCGATCGCCCTCGTCACCGAGGAGGTCGTCCAGCAGCCCCGCGGCCGCCACGGCCACGGCCGCGGCCAGGGTGGCAGACTCCACCCGGCCGGGCGGCCAGCCCGCCCCGGCCCGGCCCGACAGGGCCCCCGCCAGGGCGCCGCCGATCAGCGCCAAGCCGAGCACGGCGGGGACCCGCTCCCCCGCGTGGTTCGGGCGCACCAGGCGGCCAGGCCCGGCCGAGACCGCCAGCAGGCTCAGGCCCGCCGCCACGGCCGACCCGACCGCCAGGGCCGCGGCCGGCCAGGCCGCGGTCATCGAAGGGCCCGGGGCAGGACCGCCCGAGCCAGGTCGAGCCCCTGACGACCGCGGTGGAGGAACCCGGCCAGGTCTCGGCCCGTGGGTGCGTGGCGTATGGCCACCTCGACCTCCACGACCCGGAACCCGGCTCGCACCGCGTCCACGGTCATGGCCACCTCGACCCCGAAGCCCGGTGCCAGGGGCCGGACCGCCGCCAGGCACTCGGCGCTCACGGCGCGCTGACCGGACAGCGGCTCAATGGCCCGGAAGCCGGAGAGCCGGCGGATCGCCGCGGCCGCCGCCCCCTTCACGATCCGGAACCCGCCGTGGCGGGGCTCCCGGGGCAGCAAGCCGATGGCCAGGTCGGCCCGACCCGAGACCACCTCGTCGACCAGAACCCCGCCCTCGGCTGCCGTGGCACCCAGGTCGGCATCCAGGAACAGGTAGACCTGGGCGGGGTCGACGCGCTCGAGCGCACCCTCCAGGGCTCCACCCTTCCCGTGGCGACGCGGCCCGACCAACACCCGGGCCCGGGCCCCCCGGGCCTCCTCCGCGGTCCGATCCGCCGAGGAGCCATCGGCCACCACGACCTCGTCGACGCCGGGGATGGCTCGGATGGCCCGCACTGTCTCCCCCACTCGTCCGCCCTCGTTGCGAGCCGCCACCACCGCCGCCACCCGCACCGGTGGCACCGGTCAGAGCTCGGGGAACGGACGGGTGGCCCCGTCCTTCACCCCGTAGTGCCCAGCCACGCCGCCGAGGAGATCCTCGATGGCCACGACCATCCCGATCTGACCGAATATCTGGTCCAGGTTGTCCTGGGTGGCGATGCGGGATGCCAGGTCCCCGTCGCTGCGGAGGATCGACACGAACGGCGGCTCCTCCTCCTCGCCGTCGACCGGCTCTCCGGCCGCCACCAGCGCATCGTCGCCGGCCAGGTTCTCCACCAGTGGGATCAGGAAGCGCTCCGGAGGCAGCGCGGAGGTCGCCGGGCCCCCGGCCAGGGCCAGGACCACCTGCCCGGGCCCCCCGATCGCCCTGAGGTCGGCCTCCTCGAGGTGGCGGCCCTCGTCGATCAGGAACCCCGCCCCCAGCAGCTCCTCGAGGACCTGGCCGCCGGTCAGACCGAAGGAGAGCCGGTCGGCCAGGAGGCCGGCCGCCCGAGCGCGGAGGAGGTCGGCGTCCTCGGACCCCTCTTCCCCCACGATCCGGGCCAGCTCGGCCCGATCGCTCTCGGAGCGCAGGCTCAACCGTCCGGTCACGGTGATCGGTCCCACCACGTCGTCGGGCGTCGCCGCGGCGGCCCTGAGGGCGGCCAGGACGCCGTCGATGCTCTCGTCGTCGGTCCCGTCCTGGGCGATCACGACCACGCGGGATCCGCCCAGCCGTCCGGCCAGCAGGGGCTCCCGGGCCTCCTCGCCGAAGGCCGCCCACAGGTCTCGAAGAGCCACGAGCTCCTCCACGTCCTCCCTCAGCCCGGCGCTGTCCGCCGCCAGTCGGTCCGTCTGGTTCTCGAGCTGGGCCACGATGCCTCTGTTGAGCACGGTGGTGCCGGTCAGCACCCCCAGGCCCAGGGCCAGGAACACCCCCACCAGCGAGACCAGGTGGAACCGGAAGGAGATCACGGGGAGATTCTAGGGCTGCCTAGAACAGCTGGCCCAGCCGGAACAGGAGCTGCCGGCCCATCTCCAGGAGCTGGCGCAGGAACAGCTGGAGCGGCTCGGAGACGGCCACCACGGCGATCATGGAGAAGAGGGCCGCGCCCACCAGCAGGGCCAAGTCCCGGCTCCGGACCCGGCCCCGGTACATCCGCGAGACGCCCTTGGCGTCCACCAGGATCTCGCCCACCCGGAGCCGGACCAGGAACGAGCTGGCCATCCCCCGCCGCCCCTTGTCGAGGAACTCCCGGAGGTTCCCGTGGCTCCCCACGGCCACGATCAGATCGGCGCCCTTCTCGTGCGCCATCAGGTAGGCCAGGTCCTCGCTCGTTCCCGAGGCCTCCACCACCTTGTACCGAAGCCCCAGCCCCTCCAGACGCTCTCGCCCGGGGGCCGAACCGCCCTCGTATGCGTGGAGCACGACCTCGGCGCCCGATCGGAGGGCCTGCTCGGACACGCTGTCCATGTCCCCCACGATGATCTCGGGCCGGTAGCCCAGCTCGAGCAGCGCGTCGGCCCCCCCGTCCACCCCCACCAGGACCGGTTTCACGTCCGAGATGTACGCCCTGAGCGCGGCCAGGTCCTCCCGGAAGTTCGTCCCCCGGACCACCACCAAGACGTGCCGGCCGGAGAGGTCGTGATCCAGGTCCGGCATGCCACCGCCGCCGAAGAGGAGGTCTCGCTCCCGCTGCATGAACTCGAGGGTGTTCCTGGCGAAGTCGTCGAACCGCTCCGCGAGCCTGGTGCGGGCCTCGTCCATGGCCCGGATCACCGACTGCTCGGTCTGCCGGGTCCCCACGCCGACGAGCTCTCCGTCGAGCATGACTCGGTCCTCCTCCAACCTGAGCGGCGCCCCCTCCTTCACCTTCTGCATCAGGAGCTTGCCCACCCCGTCCACGAGGGGGATGCCCGCCCGAACGAGGATCAGCGGCCCGAGGTTCGGGTACCGGCCCGAGATCGAGCGGCTGGCGTTGATGACCGCGGCCGGCCCCCGAACCACCAGGCCCTCCGCGGCGACCCGGTCGAGGTCCTCGTGGTCGATGACGGCCACGTCGCCCGGCTGGAGACGGACCACCAGGCGCTTGGTCCGGGCGTCCACCCGGGCCGCGGCGGGATCACGGCTTCGTCGCCATGCGGCGAGCTTCAGGATCCTTCACCTCCAGGTGCACGTGAGCGTACCGCCCCCGAACGTACCGGTCGACCTGAGACTCGAACCGGAACCGGCGGACCACCCCGATCCGAGTCGCCGAGGCGGCCACCCGGTCTCCGGCTCGGACGCGGAGCCGGTCCAGGTGCAGGAGGACGACCCTCCTGTCCGGCACTCCGTCGGGCCGGATCACGATCCGGATATCACGGTACCGCCCGTACAGCCGGTACCGCTTGACCCTGGTCACTCGGCCGGCCACCGGGGCCAGGACCTCGCTCCCCCGGCGCAGGACGATGTCGGCGGCCGACGTGGCCGGCGTGGCCCGCCCCCGGCTCTCGGTGACGATGTACACGAGCCCCCCGGTGGCCGGCTCCGGTGGCGTGAACTTCGTCCGGTTCCGGCACGGCCGGCACACTCCCACGGGCTCCATCGCCGTGGCATCCCCGTAGGACGCCTCGTGGAAGGCCACCGCCACGACCTCCGGAGCGAGGAGACGGACCTCCACCCCGCCGGACACCGCGAACACCGGAAGGCGGGCGGGCGACTCCTGCGCCGGCGCCGAGGGGGAGGGGGTCGGCGAGGAGGGCGAGGCAAGCGCCGGCTGTGGCGCGGCCGGCCGGAAGAAGAGCAGGGCCCCGCCCCAGACGGCCCCGTTGGCCAGGGCCAGGCCGACCAGCGCCGCGGCCGCGACGCCCCCGGAAGCGCCCCCGGGTCACCCCTTCTCCCGAGCGGCCTCGGCCAGGAGCTGCTCGGCGTGCGTGGCGGCCTCCTCGGTGGGCATCCCCGACAGCATCCTGGAGAGCTCCTCGACCCGTTCCTCGCCCTCGAGCCTGGCCACTGCGGCGCAGCCCCGCTCCTTGGAGACCTGGAAGTGCCGGTCCCCGAAGCAAGCGATCTGAGGGAGGTGGGTCACCACGAGGACCTGACGGGTCCGGGCCAGCCGGGCCAGCCGGCGGCCGACGGCCACGCCGGCCCGGCCTCCGATGCCCGCATCCACCTCGTCGAAGACGAGCGTCGGCACGTCGTCCAGGTCGGCCAGGATCGTCCGGCATGCCAGCATCGTCCTCGACAGCTCCCCGCCGGAGGCCACGGCGCCGATCGGCTGGGCCTGCTGGCCGGGTCCGCCGGAGAATACCAGGACCGCACCCTCCGCTCCGTCCGGGCCGAGCCCACCTTCCTCGGTCAGCCGGACCTCGAGCTCGGCACCCTCCATCCCGAGCTCGTGCAGCTCCTCCAGGAGGCCATCCGCCAGGCGAGGGCCGGCCCCCGTCCGTCCGGCGGTGATGCGCGTGGCGAGCTCCGAGCACCGCGACTCGAGCCCAGCGAGCGTCCCGGCCAGCCGGTCTCGCTCCTCCCCGGCGTCCTCCAGGGCGGCCAGCCGCGTCCGGGCCTCCTCGAGGAAGGCCAGCACGCCCTCCTCCCCCTCGCCGTATTTGCGCTCCAGGCCTCGGATGGCGGCGATCCGGTCCCGGATCCCCTCCAGACGAGCCGGGTCCAGATCCACGGCGTCGGCATAGGCACGGAGTCCGGCGGCGGCGTCGGCCAGCTCCTCCGCCACCGAGGCCAGGCGCCGGGCCAGGTCGGCCGCACCGGGGTCGACCTCGGCGGCCTCCGCGACCGCCGCCGACGCCACCCGGACGACGTCGGCCCCCGCGCCTTCGGCCGACACGGCTTCCACGGCGGCCCCGAGACGGTCCCTGATCCGCTCGGCGTGTGCCAGCCTCGACTCCTCGGCCTCGAGCTCGCCACTTTCCCCCACCCGGGGGACGGTCCCCTCGATCTCCCGGACCTGGTAGGCGAGCAGATCCTTCTCTCGCTCCCGGTCCCGGGTCTCCCGGTCGAGGCGCTCCAGGCCGGCCCGAGCGTCGCGCCAGGCCGCGTACGTCTCGCGGTAGCGGTCCACGACCTCGACATGCCGCCGGCCGGCGAAGCGATCCAGGAACGCCAGCTGGGATGCCGGCTGGAGGAGGCGCTGGGTCTGATGCTGGCCGTGGACCTCGACCAGGACCTCACCGAGCCGCTCCAGCGTTGACAGGGGGGTCAGCTGCCCGCCCGCCCGCGCCGTGCTGCGGCCGTCCGACCGGATGGTCCGGGCCAGGATCAGGTCGCCGTCCTCGGCCCACTCATCCGCCCGGGGGAGGCCGCGTACGTCGAAGCGAGCCTCGACGCTGGCTCGAGGCGCGGCACGCCGGACCAGCCCGGTGCGGGCCCGACGGCCCAGCGCGAGGCTGAGCCCCACGGTGACCATGGTCTTCCCGGCTCCGGTTTCTCCGGTCAGGACCGACAAACCAGGGCCGAGCTCCAGGGTGACGTCCTCGATGACCCCCAGGCCCACGATGTGGAGCTCGAGGAGCACGGGGGGATGCTACCGCCCCCCACCGACGGGAACCCCCGGGTGGTTGCTCTATGACGAAAGGGGTATAGTGTCGGCGGAGGCGGACGCGAGTCCCCTCCACCCCCTTTCCCCGGCCCCCGGGCACACAACCCGGGGGCCAAACCTATTCAGGGCCGGGACCGCCAGGTGAACGTGGGCCAGCCGTGGCGGCGGACGTCGACGGCCACGTAGACGATGAACACGACGGCCGCTCCCCCCGCGAACAGGACGTGGAAGAGATGGTGGGCCAGCGTCTGGCCGAGACGCTCGAGGAGCTGGTGACCGAGCTCGCCCGCCACCACCATGGGAACCGCCACCAGGGCCACCTTCGGGGCCCAACGACGGAGCGGTTGCCGGCGAGAGCCCGATCGCTCCTCGAGCGCCGCGCTCGACAAGTGCCTCAGACGTGCCTCACACGTGTCTCATGCGGTGGCCGGGCTGGTTCGCCGGCCGGCGAAGCCGGCGAACAGCGCCAGGACCGCCGTGGCCGCGTGGATGAAGTTGTAGACGGCCGGGATGTCGCCGTCGTATCCGAGGAGCTCGCCGAGCGAATCCGGAGCCACGAACCCGTAGGTCGTCAGGACCACGAAGACCACCCCGATCACTCGGGCAACCGTCCGGGCCGCCGACTCACCGGCGAAGAACGAGCCCAGGACCAGGATCCCCACCGCGAAATGGACCACGTTCTGCAGCACGGTCCGCTGGAGGATCACGGTGTCCCCGATCGTCAGCGGATCGCTCTCCGGATAGAACAGCTCGAGGATCGCCACCCCGATGTAGGCGATGCCGAACACCAGGGCATAGAACCGGGCGATCCCCATCTTCCCGTACCCCTTCCCGTACGCCCCTTCAGCCATCAGAGGCCTCCTCTCTCTCGGCGGCTCGCTGTCAGGTTCGACTCACGGGCCGGGCCGAGGGTTACACCCGTCCGTGGCTACTCTCGGGTCCGGATCTCCTCGGTTCGAACGCGCTCCATCCGGTCCTCCAGGTACAGCTCTCGGAACGCCACCTTGACGATGGCCGCGGTGGGGATGGCCAGGAGCGCCCCGAGCACGCCCAGCAACACCCCGCCGACCAGCACGGCCAGGATCACCACCGGCGCCGACATGTCGATGGCCCGGCGCATCACCGCCGGCTGGATCACGTAGTTCTCGACCTGCTGATAGACGATGAAGAAGATCACGGTGGCGATGAGCTCTGGGATCCCGACGAAGGCCGCCACCACGGACGCCACGACCGCCCCGATGATCGCCCCGATCGTGGGGATGAGGTCGGTGAGGGCCACGAAGAAGGCCAGCGCCAGGGCGAACGGCACGCCGATCACCGCCAGCGCCACGAAGGATGTCACCCCGGCCACGGCCGAGATCGCCAGGTTGCCCAGGACGTAGCCGCCCACCCGGTCGATCGACTCCTGGAAGATCTCCTGGAAGTCAGCGCGCTCCCGGCGACCGAGGAGCTTGGCCACGCCGGCCCGCAGCTTCGGCAGGTTGACCGTGAAATAGATCGTCAGGATCAGGACCGTGAGCGAGTTGAACACCAGCGAGGCGAAGCTCCCCACCAGGTCGAGCACGGTCCCGGGAAGCTCCCTCCCGGCGTCCTCCAGGGCCGACGCCAGATCGAATCGCTCGTTGAGGTCCGACAGCAGGGGGCTTTCCCGCATGGCCCGCTCCAGGTACTGAGGAGCGGTCTCGATGAGCTCGGCGAGCTGACCGATCACGTCGGGGAGGACCAGCGCCAGGAAGGCCCCGATCACCACGCCGCCCATCAGGAGGCCGACGGTGACCGCCCAGCCTCGGGTCAGTCCCCGCCGGACCAGCCACCCCACCGCGGGCTGGAACCCGAACGCCAGGATGATCGACACGAGCACCAGCACCAGGATGTTCCCCACCGCCAGGAGGACCCTGGCCGCCCCGATCACCAGGAGGACCCCGGCCGTGACCTTCATCCAGTACGTGACCGGTGGCCACCGCCCCTCCGCCACCCCTCAGTCACCGCCCATCGGATCGGCCGGGAGCGAGAACTTCCGGCGGAGCAGCGAGTAGAAGGATTCAGTCATCGGACGGCGCAGCAGCCGGGCCGGGCGGTCGGACCGCCGGACCCGGACCCGGGCTCCCACCGGCAGCTCGAGCCCCGGACGCCCGTCCGCCGACAGCTGGGCCGGCTCGTCCTCCCGCACCTCCAGGGTCACCTGCTCATCGGGCGCCAAGACGATGGCCCGGTCGAACACCATGTGCGCGGACACCGGGGTCAGGACGAGGCACGGGAGGCGGGGCGACACGATGGGCCCTCGGGCGGAGAACGAATACGCGGTCGACCCGGTGGGGCTGGCCACGATCACGCCGTCGGCCGAGAACGTGGTGACGTGATCATCGTTGACGGTGGCGGCCAGCCTGACCACTCGGTGCCGGGCCCGTTTCTCCACGATCACCTCGTTCAGCGCCCACTGCGGCTCCGACCATCCGGCGCCCTCGGCCTCCGCGACCAGGGCCATCCGCTCGTCGATCCGCCCCCCGCCGGCCATCCAGGTCCGGAGCAGCGCCGGCGCCTCCTCCGGGTCCACCTCGGTGAGGAACCCGAGGCGCCCCACCTTGACGCCGAGCACGGACGCGCCGGCCCGGTTCCCCATGAACGCCGCACGCAGCAGCGTGCCGTCGCCGCCGACCGAGACCACCAGGTCGAGGGCGTCGGGGAAGGCATCGTCGCCGGCGGTCTCGTCGGCCCCGATGTCCGGTCCCTCCAGAGCCCGGGTCGCCAGGCCCTCGCGCCGGCACCAGTCCGCCAGTTCCGCCGCGGCCCGGACCGCGGCTTCCCGTCCCGGGTGAACCACCAGCCCCAGCCTCACGACGCCTCCCGCACCCTGGATCCCTCGGACACCACGGCATCGAGATCGATCGGCCTGCCCGGTTGCCCGACCCGGGCGTGGAGGAAGAACTCGACGTTGCCGGCCGGCCCGGGGAGCGGCGATGCCGTCGCCGCCAGAGGGCCCGCGCCCTCGGCCCTGCAAGTCTCGACGACGCTCGTCAGCGCCCCTCGCCACAGGCCGGGGTCGGTGACGACCCCCCCTCGCCCGACCCGGCCACGCTCCACCTCGAACTGCGGCTTGACCAGGAGCACCAGGTCGGCACCGGGCACGGCCAGGCCGGCCAGGGCGGGCACCACCTTGGTCAGCGAGATGAAGGAGAGGTCGGCCGTGACGACCTCCGGGGCGTAGGGAAGCGCCTCGCGCCTCAGGGCCCGGACGTTCGTCCGCTCCATCACGGTGACCCGGCCGTCCTGGCGAATGCGCCACGAGAGCTGGCCGTAGCCGACGTCCACGGCCACGACGTGTGCAGCCCCGGCCGCCAGGAGGGCGTCGGTGAACCCCCCGCTCGACGCACCGGCGTCGAGGCATCGCCGGCCCGTCACGTGCACCTCGAAGCGCGACAGCGCGGCCTCGAGCTTCTCCCCGCCCCGCGACGCGTAGGGGCGAGGAGGTCCGCTCGTCAGGATCGGCTCGTCGGGGCGGACCAGGGAGCCCGGCTTCTCGGCCGGACGGCCCGCCACCGTGACCCGGCCGGCCAGGACGGCGTGCCGAGCCTCGCTGCGGGTCTCCGCGAGCCCCCGCCGGACCATCTCGAGGTCCAGCCGGCGGCGCCTCACGCCCTGGACGACCCGCGTTTCTTGCTGGAGGAGGATGAGGTCGCCGCCGTGCGGCGCGTCGTCTTCCGCGTGCCGGCAGACTCGAGCTTGCGGATCCGTCGCTTCAGCGCCTCGACCTCGTCCTTGGTGGCCACGCCGGACTTGGAGATCTGTCGCTTGACCTCGGCGCGGATCGTCCGGACGAAACTGTCGGAGCTCCGCCTGGACCACGTGGCCAGATCCTTGGTGAGCCTGGCCACCTGGTCACCCCGAGCCCGGCCCTCCTTGACCAGGGCCCGGGCCAGCGCCTCGGCCTTCTCGGGAGTGAGGGCCTCTCTCCCCGCCTCCACGAACCTGCGGACGGCATCGAGCATGCTGGCCTCCTTCCGTCGCGCTGGCAAGGATAACGGGTCGGGTATACTCACGCCGCTTCCCCGCTTCCCGATGACAGAGGTGTCGTTGGCGAGCACCGAAGAAGTCGAGCGGTTGGTCTGATGCGGCGGGGGCGCCGGTTCTTGGCGTACGGGGTCGGCGCCCTGGCCACGGCCGCGGCCGCGGGGCGTCTGGCCACGCGGCGGGACGCCCGCCGGCCCGACCCGGCTCGGGACGATGCCCTGGGGTCTCTCCGCGGGCATCCCCGGTTGGTCCGCGGACCCCGGGCATCGCGCCTGTACACCGAGTGGTTCCCGGGCACGGCTGCTCCAGGGGGGACCCTGATCTTCACCCATGGGTACTGCCTGACCGAGGCCGTCTGGCACTACCAGAAGCGCGACCTCGCCGGGGAACGGCTGGGGCTCGTGACGTGGGACCTTCCCGGGCACGGTCACTCCCCCGGCGTGGCGCCGGGACGGCTGTCGCTCGAGTTCAGCGCGGACGCCCTGGCCAAGGTGATCGAGGAGTACTCGGACGGCAGCGTGATCCTCGTCGGGCACAGCCTCGGCGGGATCATCACGCTCGCCTACCTGGCCGGGCATCCTGAGTCTGCGGCCCGGCACGTGCGCGGAGCGGTCCTGGTGTCAACGCCGATGACGCACGTGGCGCGGGCTGTGGCCGGACGATGGCCGGGGGCCGCCCTCGAGGCGCGGGCCCTGGGTCGGGTGTTCCAGTACGTGGTGGAGAGCGATCTCGCGGAGCGGATCCTCGGCCGGGACATCGGCCGGAGTCACATGTCGCTTTCCTATCGCGTGGTGCGTTGGGGGTTCGGAAAGCGTCCGTCTCCTTCCCACGTCCTGTTCGTCCGCGACGCCATCGCTTCGGCACGACCGGACGTCCGGGCCGAGACGCACCGGATGATGACGGATGCCGATCTGGGCCCTCTCCTTCCGGAGGTGAAGATCCCGGCGCTCGTCGTGATCGGCGGGCGGGACCGCCTGGTCAACCCGGAGGAGTCGCTGACCCTGGCCGAGCGGCTGCCTCGGGGTCGGGCCGTGACCTTCCCCCACGTCGGACACGCGGCGTTCCTCGAGGAGCGCGAACGGTTCAACGCCGAGGTGCGTCGCTTCGCCGATCGGTGCATCGATCCGCCCGGGATCCGGTCCGCGTGATCCCGCTCCGTGACGCCAATCCCACCCGTCGCCGTCCGTGGGTGACCCTGGCGCTCATCGCCGCCAACCTGGCGGTGTTCTTCCTGTGGGAGCCGATCACCGGGACACCCCGTCAGCAGTTCGAGTTCTTCGTCTGTCACGGTGCGATCCCCGACGAGCTCACGGACCTTCAGCCCATCCCCGCGGTCGACGCCCTGTGTGGCGGCAAGAGCGTCCTGCTCTCGATCCTCACGTCCATGTTCGTCCACGGCGGCTTCCTGCACATCGCCGGGAACCTCCTCTACCTGTGGGTGTTCGGCAACAACGTCGAGGACCGGATGGGCCGGCCGGCCTTCCTACTCTTCTACCTCCTGGCCGGCGTGATGGCCGCCTACTCCCAGGCCCTCACCGACCCCTCCTCCCAGGTCCCACTGGTCGGGGCCTCGGGGGCCATCGCGGGTGCCCTGGGCGCCTACATCGTGATGTTTCCGCACGCGCGGGTGCTGACGCTCATCCCGATCTTCTTCTTCCTCCAGATCGCGGAGCTGTCGGCGTGGCTGGTCCTGGCGTTCTGGTTCGTCCTCCAGGCCTTCCAGGGCGTCGGCGCGCTGGCCGGGGATACCGGAGGAGTGGCGTGGTTCGCTCACATCGGCGGCTTCGCGTTCGGCGTCCTGGTGGCCTTCGTGTTCTACCGCGGGCGCCCCGAACCCCGGGCCGTCCACTGGCCCGGCTCCTGAGGGAGATCCCGCCGCATGGCCGCCGCCCCCACGGGGCACTCGGGACTGCGCTGGAGCGCCCACGCCGGCACCTCCTCACGGGCCACCCTCCGGAACCCCAGGTGCTCGAAGAACGGCTCGGCGGTCTCCGTCAGCAGGAAGCAGCGGGAGGCGCCCCGCCGCCGGACGTCCCCGATCGCCGCCGCCACCGCGAGCGATCCCAGGTCTCGCCCGCGGACGTCCTCGCGCGTGGCCACACCGCGCAGGTACGCCTCGGACCCACGGACCTCTGCCGTCGCCATCGAGAGGAGCCCGTCCTCCTCGACGACCCAGACCCCCTCCGGCCCCCAGCCGGGCACCTCGGAGCCCGCTTCGGTCAGCGTCCGGATCGCATCGAGCTCGCCCGGTCGTGCCGGCCGAAGGACGCCCACCGGACGGTCCTCGAGGAGGGCCCTCAGATCATCCCCCACGGCCACCGGCAGCTCGTCGTGGTCGAGAAGGTCCGCCCGGCCCGTCGCCCCCGACAGCACGAACAGCGCGTCGATCCCGGCCCGGGCCGCCCCCACCACGTCGGTCTCGACCCGGTCCCCGACCATCAGCGCCTCGCGCGTCCCCGCCCGATCGAGCGCCTCGTCGAACAGGTGCCGGTGGGGCTTGCCGACGACGGTGGCCCGGGTGCCCGAGGCCGTCTCCACGGCGGCCAGGAGCGCACCGGCTCCGGGCCACAGCTCCCCGCCGGGCGCCGGGTAAGAGGCATCGTCGTTGGTGGCCACCAGGCGAGCCCCTCGCCGGACCAGCACGCTGGCCACACGCAGCTGCTCGTATCCGACCTCTCGATCCCACCCAACGACGACGAAGTCGGCGCGGTCCGGCGATCCTTCCAGGACGTCCACACCGGCGCGGGCCAGGGCCGCGCGGACGCCCTCACGACCGATCACGTAGGCGGTGGACGCCGGGCCGTCGCCGCTCTCCGCCAGCAGCCTGGCGGTGGGGAGGGCCGACGTCACCACCTCCTCGGGCGCCGCCTCGATCCCCAGGCCGGCGAGCGTGTCGGCGACCTGCTCGGGCGTCCGGGCCGAGTTGTTGGTGAGGAACACGATCCGCTTCCCGGCCGTCCGGAGCTCACGAACGGTCTCGGGGGCACCCGGTACCACTCGGCCGCTTCGAAACAGCACGCCGTCGAGGTCCAGCAGGACCGCCCGGTACCGATCGGTCAGTCGCATGCGGCGACCTCAGGCGGAAAGCCGGGCCAGGGCGGCCCGGTACTCCTCCCGTGGAACCATGGCCACGGCGAGCTTGAGGTGGGCCAGGGCCTGGCTGCGGTCTCCGGTGCGCGCGCAGGACAGCCCCAGGCCGAAGTGCGCGTAGTGGTTGACGGGATCGATGTCGACAGCCTTGGCGAACTCCGCCCTGGCCCTCGACCAGCGCCCCGTCAGGTACAGGGCCCGGCCGAGCGCCTCCCGGATCGATCCCTTCTCCGGCTCCACGGCGGCGGCGCGCTCCAGGACGACGACGGCCTGGTGCGGGTGGCCGGTGTCCAGGAACTCCGTCCCCCGGCTGAACAGCTGATACGCGGATTCGGCCATCGCTCGCAGGGCCCCTCACGTTCGTCTATACAGGGCGGGTGGTCGCCATCGCCCCGTTCGACGGGCTCCTGTACGACCCGGCCGCCGTGGGTGACGACCTCGCCGCGGTCACCTCTCCTCCGTACGACGTCGTTCTCCCACACGACCAGGCCCGCCTGCACGAGTCGAGCCCGTACAACATCGCGCTGGTGGACCTCGGCGCCGACGACGCCGGCGCGCCCGAAGACAAGTATACGAGGGCCGGGCGCCTCCTCCGCCGGTGGCGCCGGGAGGGAGTCCTCGTTCTCTCTGACCGGCCGTCCGTCTACCCGTACGAGATGCGGTTCGGCTACCGGGGCACCGACCGGCGCGTCCGCGGGGTGTTCCTGGAGGTGGCCCTGGAGCCCTGGGGAGGCTCGGTGCTCCCTCACGAACGGACCATGTCGGCGCCGGTCGAGGACCGTCTCCGGCTGATGCGGGCCACGGCGGCGGATCTCTCTCCCGTCTACGCGGTGGCGGGCGGCCCGTCGGCGCCCCAGGCCGAGCTGCTGGACCGGGCGTGCGCACGGCCGCCCGCCCGGGAGCTGGCGGACGAGGAGGGCGTGATCCACCGCCTGTGGACAGCTCCCCTGCCCGACGACGTCCGGGACTGGTACCGAGACCAACCTCTCCTCATCGCCGACGGCCATCACCGGTATCAGACCGCGCTGGCCAACCGGGAGGAGCTGCGGACAGCCCGGGGACACGGGGCCTGGGACGGCGTGATGATGCTGGTGGTCGACGCGGCCACCGAGGATCCGCCGGTGCTTCCGATCCACCGGCTGGTGCGGGTCGACCCGGTCCCCGACATCCCCGGGGAACGGGTCCGGGGGCTGGAGGAGGTGCTGGCCCGACTGGTCGACGACGACCTCCGGTACGGAGCGGCGGTCCGGTCCAATGGCGGACTTCTTCACCTGGTGGGCCGGCTGGAGGGCGAGCCCCCCACCGTGGCGGCCCTCCACCGCCTCCTCCTGGACTCCCTGCCCGGCGTCGAGGAGGTCCGGTACGTTCCGGACGCCGCACGGGCCGAGGCCGCGGTTCGGGCCGGCCAGGCGGACCTGGCCCTGTTCCTCCCCCCGGCAAGGGTCTCGGACGTGAGGGCCGTGGCTGCCGCCGGGGACCGGCTTCCCCAGAAATCGACCTACTTCTGGCCGAAGCCCCGGACCGGGATGGTGATCCGGCCCTTGACGTGAATGGGCCGGCCAGGTTAGACGATTCACTCTACTTCGTCCCTTTGGACCCCCTGGCCGGAGGGACCCTCGGGCACTACCATGAACCTCTCGATGGTTTGGAGGGAGCCAGCGCGGCCGGTGGAGGTGGGGCTCGTCGCGGCGCTCGGCGTCGGCGTCGGTCTGCTCGTCGCCGGCCTCACGCCGCGAACGTCCGCCCCCGATCTTGCCCCCCTGGGCCTTTCCCGAGCCCAGGTCCTCCCGGGCGTGGTCGAGGGGGAGACGCTGAGCCCCACCCTGGCCCCCACGCCAGCCGATGAACCACCCCCGTCCGATGAGAAGAAGGCTCCGAAGCAGCCGGCCTCGGGCTCCCGAGGTGGAGCCGGTTCCGGTGGGAGCGGTGGAGGCGCCGACACGACCGCCGTGGAGAGCGAGGCACCTTCCGGCTCGACCACGTCTTCGGGGTCCACGGGCGGCGGTCAGGGGTCGGGCTCGAGCGGTGGGTCCGGAGCGGGTACAGGGGGCAGCGGGGAGAGCGGCTCGGGCGGCGCCGACACCACCGGTGGCACGACCACAGGTGGTGGCGGTGGCGGCTCTGGCGGCACGACGTCGGACGGTGGCGGAGGCACGACCTCGGGCGGTGGCGGAGGGGGCGGTTGACACCGGCCGAGTGCCGGTACCGCCGCCTTGGGCGGAGATGAGGTCATCGGAGGTCCGGTGCCCCCGATGAGGCGCCGGACAAGGGAGGGTTCAGAGGGGTGCGGGCCAAGCTTTGGGTCTCCCGGATCAGGATCCTGGGAGCCATTCTGGTCCTCATGGCCTCGGCGGGGGCCGTAGCCGCCCAGGAGATCCCTGTTCTCACGACCGCCGCGGGAGAGTTCCAGCCGGCCCGCGGGCCGAACCACTTTGCCTGGGAACAGAACACCAAGGCCCGGCCGCGTCATTACGACGTGTTCGTGCAGCCTGACGGCGGCTCTCCCATCAAGGTCAACGGGGGCCGTTCCAACGGAGCGATGGGGGGGATCGACGGGGACCTCCTCGTCTACCAGGAATTCCGGAAGCGGAAATCCGACCTGTACTTCTTC
>JBOGWD010000187.1:0-2290 GCA_050693275.1 Actinomycetota bacterium
ACGGGGCGACCCAGCAGGAGGAGGACACGGCGACCGTTCGCGACCCCGTGTGCGGGATGACGGTCGACCCCTCTAGCGCGGCCGGCAGCGAGGAGCACGGGGGGAAGACGTACTACTTCTGCTCAGCCGCGTGCCAGGAGCGGTTCCGGGCTCAGCCAGACCGCTACACATCGGACGATTGACCACGGAACCGCGCCGCCCAATGAGCTCCTCGGCGGGCTCGGCGTAGACTCTGCCAGGAGGATGCTGACTTTGAGGAAGACACTCCTACTTGGAGTCGGTTCCATGCTCCTGCTGCTGGCAGTCTCCTGTGGGGGCGTGAGAGGTGGAAGTGCCACACGCCGTCCACCTCTCCGTGTGGGAGAGCAGGCGCCCGGCTTCTCCCTGCCCGGCCCTGGCGGCACAACGGTCTCGCTGGAGGAGTTCAGGGGGAAGAGTCCGGTCCTCCTCTACTTCAGCATGGGCCCTGGGTGAACGCCGTGCATCCAGCAGATCGTGGATCTGCAACAGAGCGAGCGGTTCAAGGCCATGGGGATCGAACTGCTTAGCGTCTCTCCCGACCCGGTTGATGCTTGGGACGAGTGGGCGGAGGAGTATGGGGTCGAGACGTCCGTCCTCTCGGACGCCCGCAATCGCGTCGCGACCGAATACGGAGTGATGCGGTGGGCGATGCCCACCGGTGAGCCGGGTCACACCTTCGTGCTCGTGGACCGAGAGGGTGGCGTCCGGTGGATCCGCGACTACGGCGCACCCGAGAACGGCGGGCTGATGTATGTCGAGCCGGACGATCTGCTCCCGGAGATCGCCGGGCGGCTGTAGCCCGCTCAGGCGGCCACCTGGGCTCGCCTCGGACGGTCGGCCCAGGATGCCTGGAAGCGCCTTGTGGCCAGAGGAGCCTGAGTCACAACTTCCTCCTGGATCCGTTGAGGAGCGACCCCTCTTCAGCGAACCGGCTGGTTCATGCCGGTCTCGTAGGCGAAGATCACGGCCTGGACCCGGTCCCGAAGCCCGAGCTTCATCAGGATCCGCTTCACGTGGGTCCTGATCGTCGATTCCTCGACTCCCAGCGCTTCGGCGATCTCCCGGTTCGACATTCTCATCCAGTTCTTAAGGTTGCCTCATGGCGGACTCAAGCCGGCGGTCCATCCTCACGACTGTGCGAGTCACCGCGACACCTGCGATCACACGGTGGCGCACATGGGGCGGGGTGGCGGCCGTTGTCGCCCTCCTGGTCCTGAGCGCCTGCGGCGGGGGAGAGGGCGACGGGGTCGCCTCGGCCGGCGGCGTGGAGAACCCCGCGAACCCCGGGGAGACCGAGGAAACTCCGCTGGACGAGGATGCCCAGGCGCTGGTCTTCGCCAACTGCATGCGCGACAACGGGATCGACATGCCCGATCCGGGTCCCGGTCGGCGGGGCTTGGTCGAGGCCTTCCGGGCAGTTTCCGGGGACTACGACCGAACGACCATGCAGAAGGTGTGGGGTGCGGAAACTCGGATGGGGCCGTTAACCAGGCACTTTGGGGAGAGTCCGGCTTCTTCCGTCCGCCGTCATTGGATCTTCGCGTGAGATTCCGGGATCGCCAGTGGGAGTCACCTTTGCTCAACATTCTCGGGCGACATTGGGGCCCATGGTCCTATCCCGGACCCGAGGCAAGGCGCTTAGGATCAAGCGTTGTCCCGGCCCGCGGCGCTCAGCATCAAGGCGTCCGCGGAAGGCGTCAGGACCACGGGCGCTCTCGATGCCGGAGCCTCTACCGATTTCGTCCGCCGGAGACCATCCGCTGAACCTGAGCCTCTCTGCCGCCGAACGAGCGTTGAAACGTGCCCGGCAAATCGTCGACTGTAATGCGTTGCTTGCCTTGCAGGCCGCGAAAAAGCCGCAAGCCGCATACAAACCGGTGGCAACCCGTGGCAACGGTGATGCTCATGGGGTCGCCCTGACCAGCACGTTTAGGAATTCCTGCAGGTCAGCGGCACGGGCTCTCGCCTCATAATCCGTCGGTCGGTGGTTCGAGTCCACCCCGCCCCACCGCGCTGACCTGCAACTTTGCGAGGGAGGCCCGGTCTCCGGACCGCCGGGCTGGCTCCTGCGCCAACGGATTGCCAACGTCGGAAGCCGAGGATCCAAGGGCGGCCTGAAGGGCCGCGGCTGCCTCGGTGGGCCCCTCCTGCCACGCGTGCTGGTAGACGGCGATCGTGAACGCGGGGGAGGCATGCCCGAGGAGGGCCGAAACGATCACGGGATGCACGCCGCGGCGGCCGAGCTCGGTGGCCACCGCGTGGCGCACGT
>JBOGWD010000188.1:0-1598 GCA_050693275.1 Actinomycetota bacterium
TCCTCCTGGCCCAGGGGAGTCCCCTCGTGTACCACCGGGGGCCGGGCTACGGGCAGCTCCTGCGCGAGGTCACCGCGGGGCTGAAGGCCATGCTGAAGACGAAGGGCGACGTCCTGGTGTTCACGTCGTCGGGAACGGGAGGGCTGGAGTCCGCGGTGGCCAACCTGTTCTCGCCGGGCGACCGGGTGGTTGTCACCGTGGCCGGCTACTTCGGGGACCGCTTCGCCAGGATCGCCGAGGCCTTCCACCTCGACGTGCGGCGGGTCGAGTACGAGTGGGGCCGCGCCGCGGTCGCCGACGACGTGGCCGCCGCGCTGGCCGAGGCGCCCACCAAGGGCGTCCTGGCCCAGCACAGCGAGACCTCCACGGGGGTGATCCACGACATCGAGGCGATCGGCCGCGCCACGAAGGAGGCCGGGGCGCTGTTCGTGGTCGACGTGATCTCTTCCCTGGGCGCCGTGCCCTACGACGGCGACGGGTGGGGCATCGACGTGGCCGTCGGTGGCTCGCAGAAGGCGCTGGGCGCCACGCCGGGGCTGGCCTTCGTATCGGTCTCGGACTCGGCGTGGGCCGCGGCCCGGGAGTCCACGAGCCCGCGGTTCTACTTCGACTGGGCCGCCTACAAGACGTCGTACGACCTCCCCGACCCCGAGAGCCCGTGGACGCCCGCCATCAGCCTGCTGCTCGGTCTGCGCGAGGCCCTCCGGCTCTACCAGGATGAGGGTGAGGAAGCGGTCCTGGCGCGGCACCGCCTCCTGTCCGAGGCCATCAAGGAGGGCATCCGGGCCCTGGGACTCGACCTCGACGGCGAGAACCTCGAGCAGGCCTGGGCCGTGACCGCGGTCCGGGCGCCCGAGGGCATCGACGGCAACGAGCTCGTGGCCAGGATCCGGAAGGAGCACGGCATCATCCTGGCCCCGGGCCAGGGACCCATGAAGGGGAAGGTGTTCCGCATCGGCCACCTGGGCCACTACGACCGCTTCGACATCGTGCGGTGCCTGGCCGCCCTCGAGCTGACCCTGGAGGCGATGGGCTACCCGGTGAAGCGGGGCTCGGGCGTGGCCGCAGCCGAAGAGATCTTCGCCGCGGCTTCGCCGTAGCCCGGCCCATGCGGATCCTGGTCACCGAGCCGCTGTCGGACCGGGGGCTCGACCTCCTCCGCGAGGAGCACCAGGTCGACGTCCGCACCGACCTGACCTCAGGAGGGCTGGCCGAGGCCCTGGCCGGGTACGACGCGCTGGTCGTTCGGTCCCAGACGAAGGTGGACGCCGCGGCCATCGAGGCGGGCAAGAACCTGAAGGTCATCGCCCGGGCGGGGATCGGGCTCGACAACGTCGACGTCGAGGCGGCGACGCGACGGGGGGTGGTGGTGGTGAACGCGCCTCAGTCGAACATCCTCTCGGCCGCCGAGCACACCATGGCCCTGATGCTGGCCCTGGCCCGCAACGTGCCCCAGGCAAACGCCGCCCTTCGCGCGGGGGAGTGGAGCCGGGAGCGCTTCCAGGGCGTCGAGCTCCACGGGAAGACCCTCGGCATCGTCGGGCTGGGCCGGGTCGGGACCATGGTGGCCCAGCGGGCCCTGGCCTTCGGCATGCGGC
>JBOGWD010000189.1:0-8805 GCA_050693275.1 Actinomycetota bacterium
GAGCAGATCGGTCGGGTGGCGGCCGAGGTCGAATCGCGATGGGGACGCCTGGATGGGGTCCTCCATGCGATCGCGTTCGCTCCGGAGGACGCGCTGGGGGGCCGGTTCCTGGAGACGCCGTGGGAGAGCGCGGCCACCGCGCTCCGGGCCAGCGCGTTCTCGCTGAAGGAGCTGGTGGTGGCCCTCCGCGGCCCGCTCCGGGAGGCCCGGGGCAGCGTGGTCAGCCTCGACTTCGACGCCACCGTGGCCTGGCCGGCCTATGACTGGATGGGCGTGTCGAAGGCCGCGCTCGAGTCGGTGACCCGATACCTGGCCCGTGACCTCGGCCGGGACGGCATCCGGGTCAACTGCGTGGCCGCCGGGCCGCTGCGCACGGTCGCCGCCAAGGGCATCCCGGGGTTCGACGTGTTCATCGACCGATGGGAGCGGCGGGCGCCGCTCGGATGGGACCCCACGGATCCCACGCCGGTGGCCGAGGCGTGCGTGTGGCTCCTGTCGGAACGGGCCACGGCCGTCACCGGCGAGATCCTCCACGTCGACGGGGGGTTCCACGCCATGGGCACCGACCTGGAGGCCCCGCCGGAGTAGGGTGGCCGGGTCGCTTCCCTCCCTGGCCGTGGCTGGGACGGGAGCTCCGAGGGCGGACTGCTATCCTCGGCCAGGTGACGGCAACCTGGTCATGTCGGGCCACAGCCCTCGTCGTGGCGGCCGTCGCCCTGGCCGGGTGCACCGGCAGCCGGATCGCCTCGGTCCTGCCGAGCCCGCCGCCGACCCCGACACAGCCGGTCTCGCCCCTTCCGCAGATCGAAGCGACTCGCGTGGAGCACGTCGTCGAGCGAGTGCTCCCCGCCGTGGTCAACGTCCGGACGGACATCGGTCGGCCGGGACGGCCTCCCGAGGGAACCGGGTTCATCGTCGACCGGGACGGCGTCGTGGTCACCAATTTCCACGTGGTGGAGGGGGCGTTCGAGATCGAGGTCGTCACGGGCGACGGGGAGCGCTTCGACGCCAGGGCCATCGGGGGGGACTCGAACGCCGACCTGGCCGTGCTCAAGATTGACACGGAAGGGTTGTCCACCGTCGAGCTCGGTGATTCCGACGGGCTCCGGCTCGGCCAGTCGGTGGTGGCCCTCGGGTTCGCCCTCGGGCTGGAGGGGGGGCCGTCGGTGACGTCGGGGATCGTATCCGGGCTCGGCCGAAGCATCGAGGCGGGCGGACCGAACGTCGAGACCCGGACATACGAGGACGTGATCCAGACCGACGCCGCCATCAATCCGGGAAACTCGGGCGGTCCGTTGGTGGATCTCCAGGGGCGCGTGGTGGGGATCAACACCGCCGGCGTCCAAGCGGCCTCGGCCGAGAACATCGGGTTCGCCATCGCCATCAACCGGGCCCGTCCGATCATCGACCACGCCATCGAGGACCCTGAAGGCCCCGCGCCTCTCCTGGGCGTGTCGACCCAGCCCGTGAACGCCGCGGTGGCGGCCCAGTTCGGCCTCTCGGTCGACCAGGGCGTGCTGGTCATCGAGCTGCCGCAGGACGGCCCCGCGGCCGAGGCCGGCATCGAGGCCGGGGACGTGATCGTGGAGGTCGAGGGAGCCCCTGTGATCGACAACGACGCCCTCCAGGAGCGTCTGCTCGAGCACGAGCCCGGCGAGCGGGTCGACGTCGGCGTGGTCCGGGGGGAGGAGGCTCTGGCCTTTCAGGTGACCCTGGGGGTCCGTCCCCTGCCGATCGAGGTGTAGCCGGCGAGCCGGAGGGGGCCCTGGGGTAGCCTGGGCTGGATGAACGGCGAGCCGTTCCGGACCGGTGAGCGCATCGTCCTCCTCGACGGTCGCGGTCGCCGCTACCTGGTCCGTCTCGAGGCGGCGGCGACCTTTCACTTCCACGGCGGAGCCCTTCCCCACGACCTGGTGATCGGGTCGGAGGAGGGCACCACCGTCCACTCCACCACCGGAGCGCCGCTGCTGTGCTTCCGGCCTCGCCTGGCCGACTTCGTGCTGAAGATGGGGCGAGGGGCGCAGGTGATCTACCCGAAAGATCTCGGGCCGATCCTGATCTACGCCGACGTCTTTCCCGGCGCCCGCGTGCTCGAGGCGGGGACCGGATCCGGGGCGCTCACCCTGGCCCTGTGCCGGGCGGTGGGTCCGGAGGGCCTGGTGGTCTCCTACGAGCTCCGCCAGGAGTTCCTCGACGTGGCCCGTCGCAACGCGGAGGACTTCTTCGGGAAGCTGCCGGCGTGGCTCGACCTGCGCCCGGGCGATGTGCGGCAGGTGGCGAGGACCGGCGAGCGCTTCCACCGGGTCCTCCTCGACCTGCCCGAGCCGTGGTCGGTGCTCCCGGAGGTCGCCTCCACGCTGGTGCCCGGGGGCGTGGCCTGCACGTACCTCCCGACCACGGGCCAGGTCCAGCAGGCCGTGACGGGGCTGACGGATGCCGGATTCGCGGAAGTGGAGACGTTCGAGGTCCTCCTCCGAACCTGGCACGTGGCCCCGAGGAGCGTCCGTCCCGACCATCGCATGGTCGCGCACACGGGTTTCGTGACCGTGGGGCGGAAGACCGCCTGACTCAACCGAACCCCCCGGCCGGCCGAGGACGTACTCCAGAGGAATGGGGCCAATCGGGCCCGGTGAAAATCGCCGGAGGTATACTCGTGGCGAAGGGGGACGGGAGCATGCCGCAGGACGCCGACCCGCGCGAGCGTATCGAGCGGTACGAGAAGGAGATCCACGAGCTCACCACACAGGTGAAGTTCCTGGAGGATGAGATCGCGCTCCTGCGGCGCCGCCTCCACAGCGCGCCCCGCCAGGTCAAGATCCTGGAGGAGCGGCTCCTCGAATCGAAGAGCGAGGTCGCCAAGGCCCTGTCGCAGAACGAGAAGCTCGTGTCCACGCTGAAGGCCGAGCGCGAGAAGCTCGAGGCGCTCAAGGAGGAGGTCGAGAAGCTCACCAAGCCCCCAGCGTCCTTCGGCGTGCTGATCGGCGAGAACGATGACGGCTCGATGGACGTGTTCACGGCCGGGCGAAAGATGCGGGTGAACGCGGACCCGGAGATCGACCGCACCCGGTTCCACCGCGGCGCCGAGGTCATCCTGAACGAGGCCCTGAACGTCGTCGAGGTCCTCGACCAGGACCGGATCGGCGAGGTCGTCACGGTGAAAGAGCTCCTCGGCGAGGACCGTGTCGTCGTGCTCGGACGGGGGGACGAGGAAGCGGTGGCCGTGGTGTCGCAGAGCCTCCGCGGCGAGCACCTCCGGCCCGGTGATCCCCTGCTGTACGACCCGCGGTCCGGCCACGTCCTGGAGCGGCTGCCCAAGGAGCAGGTCGAGGAGCTGATCCTCGAGGAGATCCCCGAGGTGACGTACGAGGACATCGGCGGGCTCATGGGAGAGATCGAGGACATCAAGGACGCCGTCGAGCTGCCGTTCCTGTACGCCGAGCTGTTCCGGGAGCACCAGCTCCGCCCGCCCAAGGGGGTCCTCCTGTACGGCCCTCCCGGGTGCGGCAAGACCCTGATCGCCAAGGCCGTGGCCAACTCGCTGGCCCAGCAGGTGGCCGAGAAGACCGGCCGGACCGGGATCCATTCCTACTTCCTGAACGTCAAGGGCCCCGAGCTGCTGAACAAGTACGTCGGAGAGACCGAGCGGCAGATCCGCCTGATCTTCCAGCGGGCCAAGGAGAAGTCCGAGGAGGGCTTCCCGGTCATCGTGTTCTTCGACGAGATGGACTCCATCTTCCGGATGCGGGGGTCGGGCATCTCCTCGGACGTCGAGAACACCATCGTGCCCCAGCTGCTGTCGGAGATCGACGGCGTGGAGTCGCTGAAGAACGTGATCGTCATCGGGGCGTCCAACCGCGAGGACCTGATCGACCCGGCCATCCTCCGGCCGGGGCGGCTCGACGTGAAGATCAAGATCGAGCGTCCCGACCAGCAGGCCGCCTCCGACATCATGTCGAAGTACCTGACCCCCGCCGTGCCGCTCCACGACGACGAGCTGAAGCAGTCGGGCGGGGAGGGCCAGGCCGCGGTGCAGCGGATGATCGATCGGACCATCGACCGCATGTACGCGCCCAGCGAGGAGAACAAGTTCCTCGAGGTGACGTACCAGAACGGCGACAAGGAGATCCTGTACTTCAAGGACTTCAACTCGGGGGCGATGATCGAGAACATCGTGTCCAGGGCGAAGAAGACCGCGATCAAGCGCTTCCTCGGGCACGGTGAGAAGGGCATCAAGGGCGACGACCTCCTGACCGCGATCCGGGCGGAGTTCAAGGAGCACGAGGACCTGCCCAACACGACCAACCCCGACGACTGGGCCCGCATCTCGGGGAAGAAGGGCGAGCGGATCGTCTACGTCCGCACCCTCCTCGGTGAGCGCGAGGGCGAGGCCGGCCGCCAGGTCGAGCGGGTCACCCCCGGCCAGTACCTCTAAGCCGCCCCTCCCCAGCGTCCGTCCCGTATCCTGGGCATCGTGGCGATCCCCAAGGTCATGGGCATCGAGACCGAATACGGGATCTCGGGGCCGGGCACCCCCGAGTTCAACCCCGTCCTGGCCTCATCCCTGCTCATCAACACCTTCGCCGGCGCCCTCCGGCGGATCCGGTGGGACTACGAGCAGGAGAGCCCGCTCCGTGACGCCCGAGGGTTCGAGCCGGTCCAGGAGCGCGAGCCCACCGAGGAGGATCTGGGGCTGGCCAACGTCATCCTGCCGAACGGCGCGAGGTACTACGTCGATCATGCCCACCCCGAGTACTCCACGCCCGAGTGCGCCACGCCCCGTGACCTGGTCGTGCACGACAAGGCGGGCGAGCGGATCCTGGAGCGATCGCTGCAGCTGGCCCGGGACCTGCTGCCTCCCGGGGAACGCATGGCCGTGTACAAGAACAACACCGACGGGAAGGGGAACTCCTACGGGTGCCACGAGAACTACCTCGTCGACCGGAAGACTCCGTTCTCGCGCATCGTCCGTGACCTGACCCCGTTCTTCGTCACCCGGCAGATCTTCACCGGGGCGGGCAAGGTCGGCGTGGAGTCCAGCCGGTCGGAGGGCGGGGGCGTTCCGTACCAGCTCAGTCAGCGCACCGATTTCTTCGAGGCCGAGGTCGGCCTGGAGACGACCCTGAAGCGGCCCATCATCAACACGAGGGATGAGCCGCACGCCGACCCGGAGAAGTATCGGCGTCTCCACGTCATCATCGGTGACGCCAACATGTGCGAGGTGGCCACCTTCCTGAAAGTGGGGACGACGGCGCTGGTGCTGAAGATGATCGAGGACGAGTTCCTCCCCGACCTCTCGATCGACGGCCCGGTCCAGGCCCTTCACGAGGTCTCCTGGGACCCGACGGTGCGGTCCCGCGTTCGGCTGGCCGACGGGCGGACGGTCACCACGGTGGAGCTCCAGTGGGAGTACCTCGACCACGCCAAGCGGTGGGCCAAGGAGAACGAGGACAGCCCGGTGAACGCCGAGGTCCTGGAGCGTTGGGAGCGGGTGCTGGAAGGGCTCGAGGAGGACCCGCTGTCGCTCCATCGCGAGCTCGACTGGGTGGCCAAACATCGCCTGGTGAACGCGTACCGGGAGCGGGACGGACTCTCCTGGAAGGATCCGAAGCTGGCCCTGATCGACCTGCAGTACCACGACGTCCGCCGCGACCGCGGCCTCTACCACCGGCTGGCCGAGACGGGGAAGGTGGACCGGCTGGTCCCCGAGGCGGACGTCGAGCTGGCCACCAGCGAGCCCCCCGAGGAGACCCGGGCGTTCTTCCGGGGCGGGTGCATCCGCCGGTACCCCGACGCCATCGTGGCGGCCTCGTGGGACTCGGTGATCTTCGACATCGGCCGCGACGCCCTTCAGCGGGTCCCGATGCGGGAGCCCCTCCGAGGGACCCGCGAGCACGTCGAGGGACTGTTCGAGCGGGCTCACGACGCCGCCGCCCTGGTCGATCGGCTCCAGGGCTGAGGCCACTCCGGGACCGATCCGCCACCCGGGCCTACAATACGGTCGGATCCCCGTTCGAAGGAGGGTGGAAGCGTGCCGGAGCAGGAGAAGAAACGGGCCCAGAAGAAGGAGGGCGGGGGCGGCCAGGACGAGGCCGGCCAGACGTCGACCGAGGCCAAGGGCGAGAAGCTCAAGGAGGAGATGGACGAGATCCTCGACGAGATCGACGAGGTCCTCGAGGAGAACGCGGAGGAGTTCATCAAGTCCTACGTCCAGAAGGGTGGCCAGTGACGCCGGAGGACTCGTCCTTCGGGGCCAACCCCAGCTTCTTCGACCTGATCCGGGGGATGGGAACCGAGCCGATGGGGCCGGCCTCCCCGCTCGGGGGCGAGTCCCTGCCGCAGCTCCCGCCCCACGGGACCACCGTGGTGGCCCTCCGGTTCGCCGAGGGCGTGGTCATGGCCGGCGACCGCAGGGCCGTGGAGGGGTACGCCATCGCCGACAACCGGATGGACAAGGTGTTCCCCGCGGACGAGCACTCGGTGGTGGGGATCGCCGGCGTGGCCGCCCAGGCCATCGAGATCGTCCGGCTGTTCCAGACCGAGCTCGAGCACTACGAGAAGGTCGAGGGGGACGCCCTGTCGCTGGAGGGCAAGGCCAACCGTCTGGCTCAGCTGATCCGGGGATCGATGCCGCTGGTGATGCAGGGCCTCGTGGTCGTGCCGATCTACGGAGGCTTCGACCCCCGGCGGGGTGAGGGCCGTATCTTCCGGTACGACGCCATCGGCGGCCGGTACGAGGAGGCCGACTACAACGCCACCGGCTCGGGCTCCCGCGACGCCAAGGCCAGCCTCAAGAAGCGGTGGCGCTCCGGGATGGCTCGGCAGGAGGCGGTCGAGGCAGCCGTGGAGAGCCTCCTGGACGCCTCCGAGGCCGACACGGCCACCGGTGGCCCCGACCCGGTTCGAGGCGTGTACCCCAGCGTCCACCTGGTCACGGACCAGGGCGTCGACGAGGTGCCGGCCGAGGAGGTCCGCCTCGCCTTCGAGGCCGTCCTGGCTCGGAGGGAGGGCGCGTCGTAATGCCGATGCCGTTCTACGTGGCGCCCGAGCAGATGATGAAGGACCGCTCGGACTACGCGCGGAAGGGCATCGCTCGGGGGAAGCCGGTGGTGGCCCTCGAGTACGCGGACGGGATCCTGTTCATCGCGGACAACCCCTCGACCCACCTGTACAAGATCGCCGAGATCTACGACCGCATCGCCTTCGCCGCGGTCGGGAAATACAGCGAGTTCGAGAACCTCCGCATCGCCGGCGTGCGCCTGGCCGACGTCCGTGGCTACTCCTACGGGCGCGAGGACGTCACGGCCAAGAGCCTGGCCAACGCGTATTCGCAGGGGCTGGCCACGATCTTCACCCAGGAGATGAAGCCGTACGAGGTGGAGATCCTGGTGGCCCAGGTGGGTGAGCGGCCCGAGGACAACGAGATGTTCCACATCCTCTACGACGGAAGCGTCACCGACGAAGACGGGTTCGTGGCCATGGGCGGCGAGGCCGAGGCCCTGGCCGAGCGGCTGAAGGCCGGGTACCGGCCCGGGATGGTCCTGGCAGATGCCCTGAAGCTCGGCGTGGACGGGCTCTCCGGGCAGAACGGTGAGCGGCTGGACGCCTCCCGGCTCGAGGTGGCCCTGCTCGACCGCACCGGCCGTCGCCGGAAGTTCCGTCGCCTCGCGGACCCGGAGCTCGGCCGGATCCTCGGCGCGTGAGCCCTCCGCGCCAACCGGACCGTCCGGACCTACACTGAACCCATGGACCGGCGGATCTTCGGACTGGAGAACGAGTACGGGGTGACGTGCACGTTCCGGGGACAGCGGCGATTGTCGCCGGACGAGGTGGCCCGGTACCTGTTCCGCCGGGTGGTCCACTGGGGCCGCTCCTCGAACGTCTTCCTGGAGAACGGGGCCCGCCTGTACCTCGACGTGGGCTCGCATCCCGAGTACGCTACGCCCGAGTGCGACTCCGTGATGGACCTGGTGGCCCACGACAAGGCGGGGGAGCGGGTCCTGGAGGCGCTCCTCTCCGCCGCCGAGCTCCGGTTGCACGAGGAGGGCATCTCCGGCGACGTCTATCTGTTCAAGAACAACACCGACTCGGCCGGCAACTCCTACGGGTGCCACGAGAACTACCTGGTGGCCCGGCAGGGAGAGTTCGCCCGGATGGCCGAGGTGCTGATCCCGTTCTTCGTGACCCGCCAGGTGTTCGCCGGCGCGGGGAAGGTCCTCCACGGCCCGCGAGGCGCCCAGTATTGCCTGTCCCAGCGCGCCGAGCACATCTGGGAGGGCGTCTCCTCGGCGACCACGAGATCGCGGCCGATCATCAACACCCGCGACGAGCCGCACGCCGACGCCGAGCGGTACCGGAGGCTCCACGTGATCGTGGGCGACTCGAACATGAGCGAGTTCACCACGTATCTCAAGGTAGGGGTGACCGACCTGGTGCTCCGGATGGTCGAGGAGAACACCATCATGAGGGACCTCACCCTGGAGAACCCCATCCGGGCGATCCGGGAGATCAGCCACGACATCACCTGCCGGAAGAAGGTCCGGCTGGCCAACGGGCGGGAGATGTCGGCGCTGGACCTCCAGGAGCAGTATCTGGAGCGGGCCCGGCGCTTCGCGGAGCACCGGCAGCTGGACGGCGATGCCCGACGGCTCCTCGACCTCTGGGAGGGATCGCTCACGGCGCTCCGGGCCGGGGACCTCGACCGGCTGGTGACCAAGGTAGATTGGGTCGCCAAGTACGAACTGATCAGGGCGTACCGACAGAAGCACGGCTACTCGCTGTCCCACCCGAAGGTGGCGTTGATGGACC
>JBOGWD010000190.1:0-9795 GCA_050693275.1 Actinomycetota bacterium
CCGGAGCGCCGGGGCATCCGCACGTCCATGAGCACGACGTCGGGCATGAGCTCGGTGGCCCGGTCCACGGCCTGATCCCCGTCATGCGCCTCGCCGATGACCTCGATGTCGGGTTCCTTGTCGAGCACCATCTCGAGGCCGCGACGGAATAGCGCGTGGTCGTCGGCGATGAGGACCCGCAGCTTCTCGGAACCGGCCGGACCGGGGGGCTCTCCCGTCACATCTCCTCCGACTCAGGAGGGGGGATCCTCGTACGGCGCGATTTTACCCTGGACGCCCAGGTCAGCAGGCGGCTTCGCCGCTTCCGGTGATCCTCGGTGATCTGCCGCTCCAGCCGATCGACCACCCGGTCCACGGCCGTCTCCACATCTCGGCCGCCCGCGGAGGCCCGGTAGGTTCGCCGGTTCGATCGGGCCGAGGCCTCAACCCGATGGCCCCCACCGATCCGTCCGCGGGTCTCCCAGATCACCTCCACCTCGACCCGGTCGAGCCTGCCGTCGAACCGCTCGAGGCGGGCCACCTTCCGTTCGATCCGGTCGCGGGTCGGGCCGGCGACGCGGTCGCCTCTCCCCTTCACCACGAGGTCCATGGGCGCCTCCTCCTGGACGGGATGGGGGACCGGGACGAGCCCGATCCCCCATGGGCACTCGCCTGGCTGACCTGGTCTTTGCCCCCACACTCGCCTGCCGAGGGGTTCGCCGTCCGAGGGACGGCTTAGCACCTTCTCCCGGCGCGTGGCCGGGGCAGGACTTACATCTAAGCCGCACCATGCTCAGCAACCAACGGTCGCCTTACGTGGGTCGTTTCGCCTGCGGCTGGCATCGACTACCGGGGGAACATCCCCCGGGCAACCACAGACCCAGGCGCGAGCCCGTCCCTATGGTACTCGGACGGTCCCCCTGGAACCAGTCCCGAAGCATCGGGCCGGGACCGGCCCGCCGAGCGACCGGGCCGCTGTGAGCACGGCCACCCTCGTGGCCCCCGCTCGCTTCAGGGTCCGGGCACAGGCCGCCGCCGTGGCCCCCGTGGTCAGGACGTCGTCGACGAGTAGAACCCTCCCCCCGAGGTCGTCCGCCGGCACAAACGCGCCATCGAGCGCTCGACGTCGCTCCGTGCCCCCCATCCGGGCCTGGGCCCGGGTGTCGCGGGCCCGGACCAGCAGGCGGCGGGCCGGGAGCTCCATCCGGGACGCCACCGCCCGTGCCAGCACCTCGGCCTGGTCGAACCCGCGGCGGGCCCGCCGTCGCCGGGACAGCGGAACCCAGGTGACCATGTGGGCTGGGAGGAGGTCACCCGCCACCGCGACCATGGCCCCGGCCAGGTGCGGACCGATCGCGTGCCACCCGGAGAACTTCATGCCCCTGATGGCTCGGGCCACCGGCCCGTCATAGAGGAACGGCGCTCGGGCGACGTCGATCGGCATCGCCGGGCAGTCGACGCACGACGTCAGCGGCTCCTCCCACGGCCGCCCGCAGCGCTCGCACCGCGGGGGCGTGATGACACCGACCTGCTCCGTGCAGACGGCGCACAACGGCCAGCCGTTGCCCCCGCAGGCCGCGCACCTCGGCGGCAGGAGAAGATCGAGCGGCCGCATGGGCCCAGCCTAGGTGGAGCCACCGACATCCCCCTCGAGCATGCCTGCCCTCAGGGAAGGGACACCCGGGCGGAAGCTTTCTGCCGTCCCCGCGCCAGCTCCAGGGTCAGGCCCTCGGCCCGCTTCGGGGTGGGGTGCGCCACCGTGACCCGGGCGCCCGTCTTCGGGTCGTCGGTCACCTCGACCGTCGGGAGGCGGCGCTTGTCGGCGGTCACGCGGAGTTGCTCCCTGGTGTCGCCGGGGCGCCAGCGGACGGCGGTGCGGTCCGGCTTGCACTCGATGCGCTCGACGATCGCTCCCCCGATCCTCAGATTGGGGCGGAGGTCCGCCCGGCGGACCTCGGCGGACGGCCAGGCCACGACGAAGCGCCTCCCCCCACCCTCGGGACCTCGCGTCCGGAGGCTGCCGTCGACCTCGATCTCGGCGACGACGCAGTACCAGCCCGGCTCCAGGCCGGAGAAGGGCACGTCGAACGGGATCAGCACCTCCCGGTGCGGGGCGAGGTCGACGGTGGCCCGGTCCACGGCGACCGGCTGGACGCCTCGGCGGGGGTCGTGCGCCTCGACCACCTCCACCTCGATCAGCTGGACCTGATGGGGCTCCCGGTCGACGGCCCGGACGACCACGGCGCCGCGAACCGACGCGGGGAACCGATCGAAGACCGTGTCGACCGAAACGGGCTCGGTGGGTGCGTCGCTCAGGTCCCCTGCTCCCACGACCGCAGGTAGGCCTCCTGCTCCGCGGTGAGCTCGTCGATCTCGATGCCCATCGACTGGAGCTTCAGCCGGGCCACCTCGTCGTCGATCTCGACGGGCACGGTGTGGACGGCCTTCTCGAGATCGGCTCCCTGCTTCACGATCCACTCCACGCACAGGGCCTGGTCGGCGAACGACATGTCCATGACCGCCGCGGGGTGGCCCTCCGCGGCGGCGAGGTTGACCAGCCGGCCCTCGGCCAGGAGGTTGATCCGTCGCCCGTCCGGCATGCGGTACACGTCGACGTGCTCGCGGATCCGACGCCGATCGGTGGACAGGTCCTCCAGCGCCGCCGTGTCGATCTCGACGTCGAAGTGGCCCGAGTTGGCCAGCACCGCGCCGTCCTTCATGGCCTCGATGTGCTCGCGGCGGACCACGCTGGTGTCGCCGGTGACCGTGACGAACACGTCCCCGATCCGCGCGGCCTCACGGAGCGGGAGGACCTGGTACCCCTCCATGGCCGCCTCCAGGGCGACCACCGGCGAGACCTCGGTGACGACCACGCGTGCGCCCAGGCCGCGGGCCCGCGAGGCCACTCCCCGTCCGCACATCCCATAGCCGCACACCACCACGACCCGGCCGGCCAGGAGCAGGTTGGTGGCCCGGATGATCCCGTCGATCGTCGACTGCCCGGTGCCGAACCGGTTGTCGAAGAGGTGCTTGGTCCGGGCGTCGTTCACGGCCACGATCGGATACCCGAGCGCGCCGTCCGCAGCCATCGCTCGGAGGCGGATCACCCCCGTGGTGGTCTCCTCGGTCCCGCCCACGACCTCGCCGACCTGCTCCGGCCGCTCCTTGTGCAGCGTCGACACCAGATCCGCGCCGTCGTCGAGGGTCACGTGGGGATGGTGGTCGAGCACGGACCGGATGTGCCCGTAGTACGTCTCCTGGTCCTCGCCCCTGACCGCGTACGTGTCGATCCCGTCCTGCTCGCACAGAGCGGCGGCCACATCGTCCTGCGTCGACAGCGGGTTCGATGCGCATACCGCGACCTCGGCGCCGCCCGCGCGGAGCGTCTCCAGGAGGTTGGCCGTCTCCGTGGTCACGTGGAGACACGCCGCCACGCGAATCCCCGCCAGCGGCCGCTCCTTCTCGAACCGCTCCCGGATCAGGGCCATCACCTTCATCTCCCGGGAGGCCCAGTCGATCCGGCCGCGGCCCTTCTCGGCGAGACCCAGGTCCTTCACGTCGCAGTCCATTCGTCTCCCCTCAGATCTTCGTCAGCACCCGTTCCAGCACCTTCGCCAGCCGGGCCGCGAACGCCGAGGCCACCTCCTCGACCTCCACGTGCGTCGTGCCGGGCCCGGCCGTGTTCGTCACGCAGTACAGCCCCAGGAACCGCAGGCCCAGGGCCGCGGCCGCGCTGACCTCGGGGACCACGGACATGCCGACCACCGTGGCGCCCGCTCCGCGAAGGTACTCGATCTCCACCGGCGTCTCGTAGGTCGGCCCCGCGGACGCCGCGTACACGCCCCGTGTCGCCGCCAGCCCCATGTCCGCCGCCGCTTTCAGGGCCGCCTCGGCCAGGTCCCGGTCGTAGGCGTCGGCCGGGCTGACGAACGGGGGACGGCCGGCCTCGTCGCTCCACCCCCGCAGCGGGTTCGCGCCGAGGAAGCTCAGATGATCCTCCCCCACCACCAGCGATCCGGACGGCAGGGAGGGATCGAGCCCGCCGACCGCGGCCGTGGCCACGAGCACGTCGGCCCCGAGCGACGCGGCGACGCGGGTCGGCAGGGTCACCAGGGACATGTCGTGTCCCTCGTAGAAGTGGATCCGTCCGAGGAACGCGGCCACCGGCACATCCGCCAGCGCACCGATCACCAGCCGCCCGGAGTGGCCGGGGACGGTCGGCTGCGGGAAGCCGGGCAGATCGGTGTAGGCGAGCTCCGCCTCGACCTCGATCCCCTCGACGGCCTTCCCCAGACCCGACCCGAGCACGATGGCCGCGCGCGGCACCGTGGTGGTCACGGCCCGGACCGCATCGGCGGATCCGTCCGCGTACCCGTCACCCGGGCCCACGGTCATCGGGACAGGCGCTCCTTGATCCGCACCAGGGAGTCCATGGCCGCGGGATCGATCCCCCGGGCCAGGCCGTGATACGCGCTGGCCATGTCGCCGAGGACGGCCAGCGACAGGCACCGAGTCAGAGGGGAGTCGCCTCGGGCCCGGACCTCGCGCCACTCGAGACCCGAGTCGGCCAGCTCCTCCAGGGTGGCGTCGAGCCGGGCCTGGACCCGATCGTGCTCGCCGTCCTCACGGAGGATCACCAGACAGAACCCCTCGCCTCGCTTGCCCGTCCATCCCACCACCTCGTGGTGGTCGAGCTCGGGGAGCATCGACGCGAACGCCGGCACCTCGGCGTTCTCGTTGAACGCGGTCTTCCATCGCCACGCCGCGGCGGCACCGACGCCCTCGGAGCCCCAGATCACCGGGATCCGCTCCTCTACCCATGCCGCCAGCTCCTTGGGTTCGTTCCGGGCCACCGGCACCAGCGGGCCGAGATCCTCGGCGAGCCGGCCGAGGGCGGTCGCCGTGGCCCCGATCTCCTCGTCCAGGCCGGACAGGGCCCCGGCCGCCACCATGGCGCCCAGGACACCGCCGACCAGGGACCCCAGCCCGGCCCGGGGCACCGGGGCGTCGGTGGGGATCAGGACCAGCGGAGTGTCGGCCCGGCGGGCCTCCTCGGCCAGTGCCCCGCCTCCGCAGACGGCCACGACCGTGCAGCCGCGCTCGCGGGCCTCGCCGAAAGCCGCCACGGTCTCCTCGGTGTTCCCCGAGTACGACGCGCACACCACCAGGTCGTCCTCGCCGTACCCTCGAGGGACGCGATACCCGCGCAGGGTGACCATCGTCACCGGGGCGCGGTCGGCGAACGCCGCCGCGGCCACGTCCCCGGCCGCAGCCGAGCCTCCCATGGCGCAGACGGCCACTCCCCGGACCTCGCCCGCGAACGGGATGGCCGAAGCCCGGGCCGCCGCGTAGGCCCCGCGAAGCTGATCGCCCACGGCGACGAACGCCGCCAGCATCCCGCTCGGGTCGCCTGCCCGGAGCGCCGCCGCGTCCTCGAGGACCTCCCTCACCGCGCGTCGGGCTTGATCGCCTCGTCGACGAGCATCACCGGGATGTCGTCCCGGACCGGATACCGGTACCCGCATCGACCGACGCACACGATGAGCTCCTCGTCCTCGCGGTACTCGACGTCACCCCGACAGTTCGGGCACGCCAGGATGTCCAGCAGCTCCTTGTCGAGCGCCATCACGACTCCTTTCGGATCACCGCGAGCAGCTCGCGGGTCTTCTCCTCTAGCAGCGACTCGGACCTGGCCTCGACGTTGAGGCGCAGCAGCGGCTCTGTGTTCGAGGCCCGCACGTTGAACCACCAGTCGTCGTACTCCACCGTGAGGCCGTCCAGCCGGTCCTGCCGGCCGTCCCGGTGCCGTCCGGCCAGCTCCTCGATCGTGCCCTCCTGGTCCTCCACCTCGGAGTTGATCTCCCCCGAGGCGTGGTACCGCCTGTACGGGCGGAGGAGCTCCGACATCGGGATCCCCGCCTCGGACAGCCGCTCCAGCACGACCAGCGCGGCGATCAGCCCGGAGTCGGCCCGGTAGTGGTCACGGAAGTAGTAATGGCCGGAGTGCTCGCCGCCGAAGACGGCCCCGGTCTCGGCCATGACCTTCTTGATCAGCGAGTGGCCCACCCGGGTGCGGATGGGCTCCCCACCTCGCTCCCGGATCACCTCGGGAACCACCCAGGAGCAGATCACGTTGTGCAGGACCTTCGCTCCGGGCTCGCGCTCCAGCATGGCCTCGGCGACCAGCGCGGTGATCAGCGAGCCGGAGACGCCCGCCGCGCCCTCGTCGACCACGAAGACCCGATCGGCGTCCCCGTCGAAGGCCAGGCCGATGTCGGCGCCGTGCTCGGTCACGGCCCGGCGGAGGTCCTCCTGGTTCTCGGGCTGGATGGGGTCGGCGGGATGGTTGGGGAAGGTGCCGTCGAGGTCCAGGTACAGCCCGACCAGCTTCATCGGCAGCCGCTCGAAGATGGCCGGCAGGACCAGCCCGGCCATCCCGTTGGCCGCGTCCGCCACCACGGTGAGCGGAGCCATCCGGCCCGCAGACACGAACGACATCACGTGCTCGACGTACTCATCCAGCATGTCGCGGGAGAGGAGGCGGCCGGTCGTCCCCGCCGGGGAGAGGTCGCGCTCGGCGAGATCGCGCACTTCCATCAGCCCGGAGTCCTCTCCCACGGGCGCGGCGCCGGCTCGACACAGCTTGAGGCCGTTCCACTCCGGCGGGTTGTGGCTGGCCGTGAACATCGCCCCGGGGAGACCGAGCCGGCCCGAGGCGAAGTACAGCATGTCGGTGGTGGCCAGCCCGATGTCGACGACGTCCGCGCCCCGCATGGTGACGCCCTCGGCGAAGGCCGCGGACAGCGCCGGCGAGGACAGTCGGCAGTCCCGGCCCAGCGCGATCCGTCCGGCCCCGGTGAACTCGACGAAGGCCGAGCCGACGCGGCGGGCGACCTCCTCATCGAGTTGATCCGGGTACACGCCCCGGACGTCATAGGCCTTGAAGATGGGAGGCAGGGCCTTCACTGAGCGGATTCTATCCCGGCCGGCCCGAGGCTCCCCCGGGCGTGCCAAAGCCCGGCCCAGGGAGGGTGGGGCCGGGCTCTGGTCAGAGGATCATCTCAGCGGCGAGGGATGCGGGCCAGGGCGACGTCACGGGCGATGTCCGAGCCGTCGCGCCGCCAACCCGTGGCCTCGCACTCCGTGCAGGTCCAGAACCGGACCGAGCCATCCTCCATCGAGATGGAGACGGTCATGGTCTCGGCGGAGCCACACGTGGAGCAGGTCGTTGCCGCGGTGCCGCGCGTCATGTTCATGTTCGTGTTCTCGGCCGCGGAGCGCGTCCCGCTGCATGGCCCGGACGGGTCATTTTCGCTGGTCAGAAGGGTCTAGCCCGGATGGACTAGTTCATTCGGGTCGTCCCGGAACGCCGCTGGCTCCGCCTGGGCAGCTGCTTCCCGATGTACCTGGACCGAAGACGGCCCCCCTCCCGCCAGTACGCGTACCAGTACGGACCGTGGGGACACTTGGTGCATCCCTCGCGGCCGCACCGGACCCGCTCCCGGCGGAACGTGACCTTGCCTCGCCGCTCCCGCTCCGGGATCCCGACGCCGTGCCGGGACACCAGGAGCCCCCTGGCGAAGATGAGGAGGCGGCGCAGGTCGTGCTGGTCCATGGAGCGAACCTGCCGGATCAGGGCGCGGTCGAGGGCCATCTTGGGTACCAGCGTACCCAAGGCGCCGCGGTTAGGCGGAGGCCGCGGGGGCCAGCGGGGGGGCCGAAGTGCGCTCGTCCAGGCGGCTCCAGCGGTACGGCGCCGTGATCGTGTCCGCATGGGCCGGGCAGAGGTCGAGCAGGTTGGGGTCGCGCTGCGGCACCAGGTCCCCGATCCACAGGATCCGCTCCCGGTACCGGAGCGCCGCCGTGGCCACTGCCTCCTCCCTGCACCCGAACTTCCCGCACTCGCGCACGCCGAAAGGATAAATGACAGGCGTGTGATTCGCAACCGGGTGAGACCCGTCTTGGGTAGCGGAATCGTTACCTAAGGGCCAAGGCCCAGAAGGAGGCCCCCGTGAGACCTCTTCTCCTGAGAGAACTGCACAAAAGCGTACTCCGAATCGGCCTTCCGGGTCGCCCCTTCGTGCCTCCTCGGAGTACAGACGCCATCCTAGTCGGCGCCCAGCGCCCACGCAAGCGGGCGGCGGGGTTTTGTCACTCTTTCTTCGGTCGAAGGGCGGGGACGGCTACTGGACGACGTGGACCGTGGTCCCGATGGGGACGATCGAGTACAGCTCCTCGACGTCGTCCATGAACATCCTGATGCACCCGTGCGAGGCGTAGCTGCCGATCGAGTACGAGGCCGAGGTCCCGTGGATGCGGATGCCCGGCGCGTCGAGGTACAGGGCCCGGGTCCCCAGGGGGTTGCTCGGGCCGCCCGGGATCATCGCCGGCAGGCTGGCTCCCCACCCGTCGGGGGCGGGGTTGATCCACACGGGGTTCTCCCGCTTGTCCCAGATCGCCCATTCCCCGGGCGGCGTGGGGTACTGGGACGACCCGGCCGCCACCGGATACGTCTTCACCTCTCGGAGGCCGTCGAACAGCGTCAGCCGGAGATCGGACAGGTCGACCACGATCGTGTGGCCGAGGTCGTGCCGGCCCACCTCGGGCTCGACCCGCTGCGTGGGGAGCTGCACCAGCGAGGAGCCGCCCAGGACGGCCTGGCGGACCGCCTGCTTGGCCTCCCCCATCGAGAGCTCCCGGCCGAACTCCGGCCGCTGGAGCACCAGCCGGCCGTCCACGTAGTCGACCGAGGCGTTCGAGGGATCGACCGCCACGGCCTCCGCGGCCGTCCGGACGAAGTCGCGGATCCGCGGGACATCGGGACGGAACCGGAGGTCGGCGACGTGGCCCACGGGACGGTTCAGCAGCCGCCGGAAGACCCGCTCGGGCCACGAGTAGCCGATGTTGAGCGTCAGAGCCGAGTCCACCAGCGGCTCGAGGTCCGCCCCCGTGCCCAGCTCGCCCGGGGTCACGTGCCACACCTGGTCCCCCGCCTCCACCAGTATCTCCCGGCCGAGCTCGGCGTCGACGCGCTCCTGCACGGCCGCCACGGCCTCGTCGCGTCGCATCTCGGAGACGTCGATCCCCTCGATGGTCACACCGGGGAGGAGGCGGTCGGCGGTGGCCGCGTCGTATCGATAGCCCGCGTAGGCGACCCCGCCCCCGAGCAGGACGAGGCCGAGCGCGATCGAGACGGCAACGCGGGCACTCCCTCGCACCCGCGTCCGTGGGACCGCGTGACGCCTGTTCCTCGACATGGTTCTGTAAGGAATGGTACCCAGACGGCGAGTTCCGTCAACCCCGGCGTTCGGGGGACGCTCAGCCGAGCGGCACGCCGACGGCCACGGCGAACGTGCGGCGGTCCAGCGCCACCTGCGCGGGCACCACCACTCCGCCGACCGACTGCACCAGGGCGGCCACCGGGGTCCCGGGGAGGTCCAACCGGATCGTGGCGCCCGGAACCACCTCGGCCGTTTCCGCCGAGCCCTCGGGACCCTCGGCCCCGAGCAGGGTCACCGTGACCTCCGCGGTCGCCCCCCCGGGGTTGTGGAGCACCAGCGCGGCCGGGCCGCCCTCCGGGGCGGTGGCCGGCAGGGCCAGCCACCTGGCGGCCCCCGTCGGTGCGCCGCCGGTGGCGGCCAGGTCAGCGGGCTCGGGGGCGGGGGGCTCCTCCGGCTCCTCCCGCCGCTCACCGCCGCCCTGACCCCGGTCACGCCTCGGCTCCGGCGGCGGGGCCGGCGCCGGCGGGACCAGCAGGCGCCCGGCCAGGAGCGGCGAGTCACCTTCGCCCTCGACCAGGACGCCGCCGGCCTGGCC
>JBOGWD010000191.1:0-1549 GCA_050693275.1 Actinomycetota bacterium
GCTGGTGTACTCGCCGGCGTGCCGCTCGTTGGCGTTGACGTGGAACCCGATCGTCACGGCCCAGTGCACGTCGAGGACGACGAACGTGTCGCAGCCGCGCTCCGCCGCCCGCCGCCCCAGCTCCTTCAGCCCGTCGATGGCCTGCTGCCGGATCCCCTGGGTCGGCCCCGGCTGCTCCGACAGGTAGATCGACGGGACGTGGGTGATCTTCGCCGCCTGGATGACCTCGCCCATCGCTTATGCCTCCTCTGTCAGCGGGTCGCGATGGGGCCGTCCTCGTCGAGGAAGGCCCGGACCCGTTCCGTGTACGGTGCCCGATCGTACGAGCCCACCACCGCCTGGGCCATCCGCACCGGGTCGCCGAAGAAGAAGAACTCGTACACCTCCTGCCGGCCTCCGAACGACGAGACCGTGGCGTCCCAGGCCAGCCGGAACAGCTTGACGCGGTCCACGCCGCCCTGGGTGGCCGACTCGAGGTACCGCTCCACGTCCTCGCGGCTGTCGCCGGTGGCGTCTCCCTCGGTGGGGAGGCCGAACAGCCCGCTGGCCGCGAGCTGCCAGGCGATCTCCCGGAGCCGGGGGTAGGTCCGGGGGAACCAGTTCCGGGCCACGTTCAGGGGCCACCACGCCGGCGACATGATCCCCCAGTCGTTGGGGGCGGCGTCGGCCTCGGCGGCCCGCAGCGAGGACGCCATGATCTCCCGAGCCATGATCACCTCGGTCAGCTTGTTCTGGACGTGCTCGAACCCCTCGATCCCGATCGACTCCGATATCAGCGAGATCAGCCCCAGGACGAACTCGACCTTGGCCAGATCGCGGGTCACCACCTGGTGAGTCATGTGGGTGAGGGCGCCGGTCTCCGTGTACATCCGCCCCCGCGTCAGGAGCTCGGGGTGGCGGAGCATGAAGCACCGCTCGAACGGCACCACCACGTCGTCGAAGATGGCCACCGCGTCCATCTCGTCGAACCGCGAGCCCAGCGGGTGGTCGAAGTGGCTCCGTCCCTGGTCGAGCGACTCGCGGCACAGGAACCGGAGCCCGGGCGTGTCGCACGGGATGGCGAAGGCGTAGGCGTACGGCTCGTCCTCCGGCCGAGCCTGGAGCACCGTGGAGGGGAACACGATGATCTCGTCGGCGATCGGCCCGATCGTGGCCAGCATCCGGGCGCCCCGGATGACCACCCCGTCGTCGCGTTCCTCGGCGATGGCCGCGGCCTGGTACGGGTCCGCCTGGCTCCCGGGCCCGGCCGCCCGGTTCGCCTGCGGGTTGATCAGCGTGTGGGTCAGGAGGAGGTCGTGCTCGCGGACGTGCTCGTAGTAGCTGCGGACGTTCTCGGCGAACCGTGGGTCGACCTGGCCGAACCAGTCTGCGGCCGAGGCCATGGCCATGACGGCGCTGTTCAGGTAGTCGCCGGTCCGTCCCAGGTTGCCGAAGGACCGGTCGGCCCACGTCTTCATCATCCGGGCCCGTCTGTCGAGGTCGTCCAGGGTCTCCGGCTGGAGGAACGAGGTGCCGACCGGCTCGCCGGAGCTCGGCGACTTGTAGGTGA
>JBOGWD010000192.1:0-1670 GCA_050693275.1 Actinomycetota bacterium
GGATGAGGCCGTGCAGTCCGGTCCACAAAACCTCGGCGGCGTGCGGCGTGACCTCGGGCGGCGGCTGGATTCTCAGACGACGGCCGTAGGCTCGCAAGAAGGCTGCAAATTCTGGGACTCCTCGGATTTTAGAAACTCCGGCACATTCTCTATGAGGAAAACGGCCGGCCTTACTTGTTCCACAGCGCGCAAGAAGTGACGCCACAGCTGATTCAGCTCGATGCGAGAGTTCTCGTCGCGATCACGTCCAAGCGGGCTGAAGCCCTGGCAGGGCGGACCGCCGATGACGACGTCCGCCGGGGGGAATTCTGGGCTCTCCTGACATCGATGTAGCTCAAACCGCGGCCTTCTCGTGAGGCAAAGCTAACTCGATAGGCCCGCACGCGAGCATCACGAGCGCAATTGCGGCCTCAGCGGAATGGAACCCGTAAGCGCGCCGGATGATGTTCCGGACTTTCGTGTTGAGGGCCTCAGCGCGGGCGTTGCTGATGCCGAGCCGGATCGAATCCAAGATGCCGTCCTTGTGCTCGCGCAGGGTCCGGCCCAACTTCACGAACGGCTGGAGCCGGCTTCTCTGGCATCTCGAAATGGCCCGGTCGATGAGCTCACAGGCTTCCTGCTCGTCCAGATCACCGTGGAAGATCTCCCGCACCGCCTCTTTGTGCGTATAGGCACGCCACGCTGCCCCGCCGCCGCGCCGGATCCGATCGAGCTGTTCCGCCTGCTTGTCGTTGAGATTCTCGGGGTTCTTCATCAGCGACCAGCGCGCACCTTTGAACTTCCTGGCGAGAGCCTCGTCCTGCTTGCGCATGTCGTTCCACGAGTCGCGTCTCACGTCGTCGAGCGCCCTGGTGGCGAGCGCGACCACATGGAAGGGGTCCCAGCAGATGGTCGCCTCAGAGGCGTGTTTCCTCACCGCTTTGGGATAGGCCTTGCCGAGGTCGAGCGACACCGCCGTAAGCCGGGAGGAGCGCTCTTCTCCCAGGTCATCGAAGAACTTGCCCGCGGCCTTGGCGTCCTTGCCCTCCGCTCCCCACACCACCTTGCCGCTGCGGTGATCGGTCACCAACGTGAGGTACTTGTGGCGCTTGCGCCAGGAGATCTCGTCCATGCCGATCTCGAAGAGGTCGTTGAGACGATCGGGGTCGAGCTCGTCGGCGACGACCCGCTCGACGATGGCCCCGGCCGTGCGCCAGGCGATCCGCAGCAACCTCTCGATCGAGCTCTTGTCGGTCTTGACCGCGAGCCACGCGACCAGGCACTCGAAGTCGCGTGTGAACCCCGAGTGATGGCGGGCGAAGGGCACGCCTTCGACCCGCACGCCGTGGGTGGGGCAGCGAAGGCGCCGCAGGCGCGCTTTGATAACCAGGCGCCAGCAGCCGAGATCCAGGTGGCGCCACACCGAGTCGACGACCTGGTCGTTGTGGCGCGCCCTGGTGGAGTGATCGCACAGCGGGCATACCAGTCTCTTTCTCCTCAGAACAACGGTGACGACGATGCGATCGGCGAGGAAGTTGACCGTCCGGACATAGACGCCGGGCAGACGCAGAAGATGCTTGAATGCTGTGGTGACGCGCATGGGCACGACCTCCAGGTCCGGTTGGTTTCGACACCTCGAACCTAGGGGCGTGCCCTGCGCTCATCTTGGATTTGGTCCTCGGGACCGGGTG
>JBOGWD010000193.1:0-2339 GCA_050693275.1 Actinomycetota bacterium
GGCCTAGCTTCTCCACCCCGTGCATGTCGAACTGGGTGACGATCCGCCGGGAGTCGTCTCGCGAGTCCTTGGAGAGCTTGAGGGGCATGTAGCTCACGAGCGGGGCGTCCCCGATGACCACGCCGGCGGCGTGCACCGAGTCCTCGCGGCGGAGGCCCTCGAGCGCCCGGGCGGTGTCCACGATCTGCTTCGTCTCCGGCTCGTTGCCGTACGCCTCGCGCAGCTCCGGAGAGAGCTCCAGGGCCTTTTCGATCCGGTACTCCCGGCCGAGCAGGGCGGGCGGGTACATCTTGGCGATGCGGTCGGCCACCGAGGCGGGGTAGCCCAGCACCCGGGCGGCGTCGCGGATCCCTTGTTTCCCCTCGATGGTCTGGAACGTGATGATCTGGGCCACGTGGTCGTGGCCGTACCGCTCGGCCACGTAGCGGATGATCTCGTCCCGGCGACGCTCGTCGAAGTCCATGTCGATGTCGGGCATGAGCTTGCGTTCCGGGTTGAGGAACCGCTCGAAGATCAGCCCGTACCGCAGGGGGTCGAGGTCGGTGATCCGCAGGCAGTACGAGACCACCGACCCCGCCGCCGACCCCCGGCCGGGACCGACCCGGATCCCGTGCTCGCGGGCGAAGCGGATCAGGTCCCACACGATCAGGAAGTAGCCTGCGAACCCCATCGAAGTGATCACGCCGAGCTCGTGCTCCAGCCGGTCGCGGACGTCGGGGCCGACATCCCCGTACCGCTCCCGGGCACCGGCCTCGGTCAGCTCCCTGAGGTGGGTCTCGAGGTCCCCGCCCTCGGGCGGATCGAACCGGGGCACGTGCAGCGGTTCCGCTCCCTCCACCAGGGGGCGCTCGAGCATGGGGATGATCTCCACCGACTCCGCGATCTCCACGGTCGCGTCGCAGGCCTCCGGGAGCTCGCGGAACAGCTCCCGCATCTCCTGGACCGACTTCACGTAGAACTCCTCCGTGTCGAACCTGAGGCGGTCGGTGTCGGCCAGCACCTTCCCCGGCTGCTGGATGCACAGCAGGACGTCGTGGGCCCGGGCGTGGGCCCGGTCCGTGTAGTGCGTGTCGTTGGTGGCCACCAGCGGAAGGCCCAGCTCCCGGGCCAGCTCGATCAGCATCGGCGTCACCTGGCGCTGCTCTGGGAGCCCGTGGTCCTGCAGCTCGACGTAGAAGCTGCCGGAACCGAAGATGTCGCGATACGACGCGGCCACCTCGACGGCCTTCTTCCGCTGGCCCGCCAGAAGGAGGCGGCACACATCGCCGGCCAGGCACCCGGTGAACCCCACCAGGCCTTCGGCCCGCTCGGCCAGCAGGTCCTTGTCGATCCGGGGCCGGTGGTAGAAGCCCTCGAGATGGGAGTCGGTGACCAACCGGAGCAGGTTCCGATACCCGGCCTCGTTCCGGGCCAGGATCGTCAGGTGTCGGTACTTCTCCTCGTTCTCCCCGGGCGTCCGGTCGAAGCGGGAGCCGGGGGCCACGTACGCCTCCACCCCCAGGATCGGCTTGACGCCTCGCTCCCGGGATGCGCGGTAGAAATCCAGGGCCCCGAACATGACCCCGTGGTCGGTGACGCCCACAGCCGGCATGCCGAACGAGACCACCTTGTCGAGGAGGGTGACGACCTGGGAGTCGGCCGGGGCCGAGATCCGCGAAGCCCCGTCGAGCAGGGAGAACTCGGTGTGCGTATGGAGGTGGATGAAGCCGTTACCCATGCCCTCTCGCCTGGAGCCGACCGACGGAGAGTATAGGCGGGTCCGGACACGAATTACAAGCGTGACATTTATCCACAGGTTGTCCACACCCCACGGCAGGAAGGAACAGAGCCGGGCGTGTGCCCGGCTCTGTTCGGCCCGCGTCCGGTCGGGTCAGGGCCCCGGCGGACCCGCGAAGTCTGGCTGGGCCTCGGCAGCTGTCTGCTGGCCGGCGGCCGCGCCGTCCGTCGCTGCCTGTTCCGCCGTCTGCTGCCCGAAGGCCTGGCCGTCCGCCCCGGCCTCCTCGGCGATCTGGTTGCCGAACGCCGACGCCTCGTCGCCCCGGCCACCAGCAGCCCCGTTGTGGCCCGCGTTTCCGTTGGTCTCGCCGTCTTCCGGCAGGGTCGGGGCCGGCTTCGGACCGCACGCGGCCTCTGGGTCGAACTCCCCCGTCGACTCGTCGTGGAGAGGAGCCTGCTCGGCCACGCACGCCGTCCACGCTCCCATCGCGTCGACGAAGTCCATGGCCGCCGACCGCTTCGCCTCGGCCCCGGCCGTCCCGGCCAGCGCCTGCTCAGGCAGAGCCTCGGGAATCTGGGCCTCCTCCGGCGGGATCGCCTCGGGAGGCCCGGCCGGGAGCGAG
>JBOGWD010000194.1:0-18487 GCA_050693275.1 Actinomycetota bacterium
GAACCTGGGCGATTGTGGCTGCGGACAGTCCCCGCTCCTGCATCCCGAGCAGCACGGCCCGGACGTGGTGGGGCCTCAGGTCGGCGAGCTCGATGCGGCCGATGAGGGGAACGATCTCGCGGCGGACGTATCCTCCGTACGCGTCAAGCGTCCGGGGCCGCGTCCCTCGAACCCGTTGGTACTCGAGCCAGCGGCCCAGGTACACGGCCAGCTCGATTCGCTCAGGGGACGGGTCGCCGCCTCCTTCTACGTAGCGGATGAACTCGTGGAGCGCGCTCTCCGCCTCCTTCTTCGTGTGGAACCCGCCCTTGCTCTTCTGGCGCCGCCTGCCGGTGAGCGGATGGCGGCCAACGTCGACGATGAACTCCCAGCTTCGCCGCTTCCGGACGTGTCCTTGCATGGCCGGGCTCCTTTCACCAGGTCGACGCGAGGACATCTGACGGCGGGCCGGCGGATTTCGCATCCGCTGTCTCGACCAGGATCAGGGCAGATGGTGAGGCTGCCAACGGTGTGCCAACGTCGAACGCGAAAGCGAGGTGGGCGCTGGGGAAGCGACTATCGTTGTGACGTTCGAAGAGCTCTTTCGCAATCCGCTCGTCGTTCAAGAACGGCTGCGCCGATCCCGAGGGGATCCAGCGCTGAGTAGGCGCTCTTACTCGTGCCGCCGGATGATCTGCCGGCAGGGGACGGGGGCGATCCTCTGGCTGGTAATGACGGCGGGGGGTTAGCTCGGGCCGCAGGGGGCCATCCCAGAGAGGCAACCAGCAAGCGGGGCCTCTCGACCGGCCGGGTTAAGCCGAGGCCATGGCGAAGAGGTCCTGCGGTGGATCGACCGCCGCAGTCTGCGCTCCATCGGCTCCGACGTCGAAGTAGCGGAGCTCAAATCGGCCATGTTGCCCGAGAACCAGGAACAGCCGGGTACCCGTGGGGTCCCATGTGAGACCGGGGATCCCGCCCTCCTCCTCGGACCCGGGAATCACCGTGACGTCACCGGTGGCCACGTCCACGATGGCCGCCGCACCGGGGCCTTCGTACCGCGGGGGATTGCCGACTGGGACGGCGAACAGACGTCCGTCTGGGGTGAACTCCCCGCTCCAGCCGTCGAACCGGTCGTAGCCAGCTGGAGGCTGGACGATGCGCTCCGCCCCGGTGAGGACATCGGTGAGATGGAGTTCGGGGCACCAGGCATCGCACCAGACGACCAGGTTCCCGTGGGAGGCCCCCATTGGGGGGTTGCCGAAGGACCTGACGACCTGTTGGGCCATCGGATCCCACACCACCAGGTCGTCGTGCTCCGGTGACTCGAAGACCACGCCGGCCTCCGCCGCGCCGTCCATCCAAGCGTCGCCCATCGCAGGGCCCCTCGCCGTGATCTGCCCCTCCGCGGTGACCTCCCGGATCTCGCTGAAGACAAGGTGATGGGCGTCGCTCCTCTTCCGGTCCAGGACCGCCACCCACACCCGGTCTGGATTCGCCGAGGGGACGAAGTACCATGAGTCTTCCGCGATCAGGACGGGGTCCCCGGTCGGCTCCTGGGCGTCGAGCGCGTACGTCCCGTCCCCCCCGAAGACGAGGTGATCACCTCTTCGGACAAGGCCCACCGGAGCGAGCTCTCGCAGCTGAATCGTCTCGGAGGTGGCGGCCTCGATGTCCACCACCGTGATCTGGCCTGTCCACGCGAAGAAGACCCGGGTGCCCGGCTCCGCCGGGCTGGTCTCGGCTGGGCCTGCCGAGCCTCTACCGGCCGACGGCCCCTCGGCGCAGGCCGTCCCGAGGAGCGCCAGGACGAGGAGCCACCTGCAGACCCACATCAACCAATAGACGCCGCTGGAGGGAGGGGAGTTCTTAATGAATTCAGAGCCGTTCGGTGGCCAGCACCTTTCCGTCTTCGTTCAGGGCCGCCATCTGTCCCTTGCCGCCAGGAGGGAGGAACTCCACGAAGAATCGGACCGGGATGCCCAGCTCCGGCGGAGGGTCGAGGAGATCGGCCTCGATCACCTCACCGCCGTTCAGCCGGAGCTCCAGCGAAGCCACCTCTGTGGAAACTTCACCGACGACCACGGTCGACCCTTCGCCGAGGACGGGACCACTGCTTCGGGCCCCGATGGGCTCAGGCTCCAGGTCAGGGGCCAGGACGGTGCACCCGCCCTGCGGCACCCGCTGCCCGTACCGCACCGACGTCCAGGGACGACCGTCGAAGCCCCAGCAGTAGACGTCCGCACCTTCGGCGTTCAGCCTCCACAACTCGAGGAGGTCCGGGTCATCCTCGTTCTCGCCGCGCCACACCACCAGTCGCCAGGTCTCACCGGCGTGCTCGCCAGACTCGACCGTCCCCGAGGCCAGGACGTGCCGGGGCCCTTCGGGGAAGGACTGGATCGGCAGCCACTCCCCACAGACGACCCTCGCATCGGAGCCCCCCAGGTCCTCGGGGATCTCGGCGACGTAATTGCTGTCTCGGCCCCCTTCGGTCTCCGGCGGGAGCGCGGGGACGTCCCTGAACGCGTAGACAACCTGCCCTTGCTGGTCGAGCACCTCGGTGTGGCACAGGGCACCCATGTGCGAGGGGATCGACCCGGTCCAGTAGGAGAGGCCGGCCACCATCTGGTCCCCTCTATCCGAGTCGCCGATGAGGCGGACCGGCCGGTAGATCCACTGGGCAGGCGGGGGTTCCGCGGACTCCCGATATCCGAGGAGATGGTCGCGCTGTGCCTCTGTGAACGCTCCGGACGCCTCCACCACTACCAGGTCCTCCCCCTCTGGAACGATCTTCACGAAGGAGTCGGCAGTGGTCTCATCACAGTCGCTGTCCTCCGGAGGTGAGGAACAGAAGGCTGCCACCCAGCCTTCTCCCTGCGGGCGGACCCCGCCGTAGTCGTACGGGGCGACGGTCCGGAAGCCGGGATCCTCGTCCCCTGGGACGGACTCAACTGGGACCAGTCCAATGCCGTCGCGAAGGCCGGCCTCCGTGAGGGCCGCGATACCCACGGTGGCCGCCCGTTCGCTGGAGGAGGCCAGCGAGGGACCTCGCGGGGACGGTCCCTCTTCTCGACCCCCTAGGAAGGCACGGCCGGCGAGGGCGAGGCCGGCCGCGGCCACCATGAGGGCGGCCACCGCCCCACCGAGGCGCCGCCAGGGCGGACCGGTCGGCGGGCTCCCTGGGGTCCGCCCCCTGATCTCCGACCGGAGGTCCGGGGCAGAGAGCCGGTCGAGGCCCTGAAACCGCTCGCCGAGGTCAGCCATGGTCTTCCTCGAGCAGTGTGCGGAGCCTCTTCCGGCCCTGGCTGAGGTGGACCCGGACCGTGGCCGAGGTCGATCCGAGGATGTCGGCGATCTCCCGGGCCTTGTAGCCGGCGTAGTAGTGAAGGATCAGGGCCGCCCGCTGCCTCGGGGGCAGGAGGCGGAGCACCGAGAGGAGCTCCCACGTCGGTTGGGGGACTGCCGGCACGTTGACAGGCAGGGGAGGGTTTTCCATCCGCCGCTCCTTCAACTCCCCGGCGGCGATCCGGAAAGCCGCTCGCCAGATCCATCGAACTGGCCACCGTACGGCGGTGGCACGTTGCAGGTACTGGGCGAACGCCTCGGCCAGAGCGTCGCTAGCCACCTCCCGGTTCCCCGCGTAGGCATACAGGGCACGCCACAGCCGGTCCGCGTGCTCCACGTAGATGGACTCCAGGCTCTCATCTCGCCCCTCTTGTCGGTCCACGGTCACCGGCGCATCGTGCACCTCACCCGTATAGGGCCGCCAGAGGCCAAAAAGGTGTAGCGCTCCGACGCCCCCGAACGAAGCACCGGATAGGAGACCCTCGACTGCGCCGCCTGGACCTAAGCGCCGAGCGCAGGCCCAGCGTGCATAGAGGTGTGGGGTGAAGGATCCGGCCGGGTTCGAGGACTTCTGCCAGCGTCACTACTCACGCCTGGCGGGGCTGGCCTTCCTCCTCACAAGGGACCGGCAGGAGGCCCAGGACCTGGCCCAGGAGGGGCTCGCCCGGGCGTTCGAGCGATGGGGGAGAGTCTCTCGGCTCGATCGCCCAGACGCCTGGGTCCAGCGGGTCGTCGTCAATCTGGCCCACTCATGGAAGCGCAGGTTAAGAAGGGTGTTGCCGGTTGCCCTGCCTCCAGACCAATTCGTCATCGATCCGGAGGTATCCGACCCCGCGCTGGTCCGGGCCCTCGGTGTGCTCACTCCAGGCCAGAGAACGGTCATTGTGCTGCGCTTCTTCCTCGACTGGTCGGTGGCCCAGGTAGCCGACGCCCTGGGCAAGCAACCCGGGACGGTTCGGGCGCTGACGGCCCAAGGGCTGGATCGGCTCCGTCGGACGCTTACACAACAGGAGGTTTCCGATGAGGCTCGAGGATGAGGTGGCCGCCCGGCTATGGCGGGTAGCGGAGGACTTCGACGCTGGGCGGGCCCCCGTGGAGGAGATCGTCCGCCGGGGGAGGCGGCATCGCCTCCACCGAGTGATCGGCCTCTTCGCGGCCGTACTGCTGCTCGGCGTTGCGCTAGGCATACCGCTTGCCCTGCTCTCCGGAATCGGTCCTCGTCCTCGGGAGCGTCAGCCCGGGGGCGCTTCGGCCAAGAACGGCGTGATCGCGGTCCAAGCCTTTCTCGAACCCCGAGGCCCCGGACTTCCAGCTGGCCACACCGTGTACTTGATCAACCCTGATGGGACCGTGCGCCGCGACGTCGCCCCCGACGACGCGGACCACATGAAGCCGGCCTGGTCCCCCGACGGTAAGAACCTCGCCGTGGTGCGGGTAGAGCGCCAAGGCGACCGCATGGACGAAGCGATCTACGTCATGAAAGCCGACGGCACGGATCTGACCAGGGTGCATTCGACTGGCCTCCGACCCCAGAGCGTCCTTCAGTTGGCGTGGTCACCGGACGGAACCCAGCTGGCGTTTATTCGAATGGACTGGCGGACGTCAGGCGGCGTCATTAGGGAGTCGGATGCGGTGATGCAGCTGGTGGTGATGGACGCGGAGGGGACCGATGTGCGGGCGGTAACCGATGGGTCGGAGCAGGTGCACTCGTTCTCCTGGTCACCGGACGGGAAGCAGATCGCCTACACGGTCCGGTATCTGGCCACGGAGCACCGCTTCGGCCATGACCTCTACCTGATGAACTCGGATGGGACCGGCGTGCGTCAGCTCACCGACAACGGTCGTTCGCTGGCCCCGGCGTGGTCGCCCGACGGGAGGCGAATCGCCTTCCTGAGTTGGGAGCCGGAGGGCGACATCATCCACAGGGACGTCTACATCATGAGGACGGATGGAACCGGTCGCACGAGGCTGACGACAGACCCTGCCGGGGAGGACCATCCCACGTGGTCGCCGGACGGAACGATGATCCTGTTTGCCCGGTATCCCGCCCGTGGCCCCTGCAAGCTCCTTGTGGTGACCCCGGATGACACCAGCGCACCTCTGGCGGGGCCGAGCCCGGCACCCACCGGCGAGCGACTCCTCCTGTCATCCGAGGACCTGGGCGGCTGTCCCAGCGACCCTTCCTGGCAGCCGATCGTCGATGGCTGACGAAGACGCGCTTCCGCGAGGAAGGCGCGGTGGACGAGTAAGGCGCCGCTGTGGCGGGCGACCCCCGACGAGGGGGACAAGGCCTGCCATGGCAGGCTTGGCCAGCGATCGACTGGGGAATTAGGGAGGGATCCGCGACTCTCGAGTACTCCACCGGAGCGAGACGCCCCGCTCCGGCATCTTAGGGGACGTGGAGCGGACCCAGGCCTCCGTTGCCCCTACCCACGCCGATGCCCGGCTGGCCGAGCTGTACGAGCGGCACGTCGGCAGGGCCGCTGGTCTGGCCCGGCTCCTGACCGGGGACCGGGAGGCGGCGGAGGACCTGGCTCACGAGGCCTTCCTCAGGGTGGCCGGCCGGTTTGGGCACCTGAGAGGTCCGGAGGTCTTCGAGGCGTATCTGCGACGGACGGTGGTGAACCTGTGCCGAGCTCGGCTCCGCAGGCTGCGGCTCGAGCGGGCCTGGCTCCGCCGCCAGCCCCGGGGTGAGCCTGTCGCTCGCCCCGCCTACGACCCGGATGTCCGGGAGGAGGTCTGGTCCGCGGTGCGACGGTTGCCCTACCGGCAGCGGGCGGCCGTGGTCCTTCGCTTCTACGAGGACCTGTCCGTGGAGCAGACCGGCGAGGCCCTCCGGTGCTCCACCCGGGCGTCCCGTTCGCTCCTGACACGGGCCTTGGCCACCCTCCGCCGGGAACTCACGAAGGAGGAGTGATGCTCGATCTGGAGACCACGATCCGCGACGGACTTCGAGCCCACGCCAGCGACGCCCTACCCCGGACGATGCCCCCGGGGACGGTCCGGGCGGTAAGGCTCCGGCAGGCCCGGTTCGGCGCGGCGGCGGCGGTCATGACTGCGGCAGCCCTCCTCGGAGCTGTCGTCCTGTTCCGGACCCTGCCCTGGGGGCCCGAGGGCCTCCGGCCGGCAGGGCGTCCCCTCATCCCTCCCGACCACCTGATCGAGGCCGTTCCCCCCGGATGGCCCCGGGTCGACGTCCTCGACCCGTCCGGCCCTCCCCCAATCCCAGTGGAAGATGCCGACGCAGACGGCGGGGTGGAGGTGCTTGCCGCCGGGACCGCGGGGGATGCGCAGTTCTGGTTCATGGCCTGGTTCGGAGGACGCCAGGAAGACGGTGTGCCCGGCCCCTGCATCGGGTTCGCCGGCCCCTCGGCCGGGAAGACACCCCCGACCGACACCGCCCTTGGAGGTGTCAGCGGCCCTATCTCCTACACCTGCGCGCACTGGCAGGAGCAATCCGTCCCCGAGGAGGCGGACCTGTACCTGGCCGGTCAGCGGAGTCCCGAGAGCGCACCGGGCATCGCCGCGAACTACGGCATCCTCAGCGAGCGGGTGGCCCGCCTCGAGGTCCGGCTCGACGACGGGTCCTCCGCCGAGGTCCCCATCCTGGACGGTCCGCTCGGGTGGACCGATGTCCGGGCGTTCCTGTTCTTCCCCCCCGCCGGCAGGCAGGGCACCCTCATCGCGCTCGACCGTTCGGGGAACGCCCTGGCCCGGGCGGCGATGTGCGATGGCGTGGAAGAGGGAGGGGCTGGGGGGTGCGCCGGGCCGACCGAGCAGCTTGGTCAGCCCGGCCCCGGATCGAGGGGGACAGAGTCAGGCCGCTATCCCCGAGGGGCCTTCGACTGGTGCCCCTCCCCACCGTTTCTCGAGCCCGGCCCGGGATGGAGCCGGCAAGCCGCGCGGACGGCCCTCGACTTCGTTGACGCCTCACGGGCCGGCGATGCAGCGGCCGCGCGCCGGCTCCTGGACCCTTCCGTTCCCCCGGACGCCTACCTCGTCAGCACCGCCGCCGAGCCCATCGCCGCCGCCGTGATTCGCACGAGCATGGAAGGTCCCCTGGTGGAGTTCGGCTGCGGCAGCGAGGTCGAGGCCCACACGGCCGCCGTGGAGATCGATGACGGGACGGTAAGCGCGAGCCTGGATTTCACGCTGTTCCTCGTCCTGCGGGAGGACGGCTGGAAGGTCTGGGGAGTGATCCCATAGCCGAAGAAGGTCGTCGCTGAGACGCGTCCCGCGCCGTGGCCAGACCAGCGCACGCGCCAGGTAAACCATCGGGATCGCGGGGGGGGTCGTGGCGAGGGTGGTTCGGGCCTCAGCCGAGGTTGCCGCACCTTAAACGGCCCCTGGATCGTTCGCTTGGCACGGACGCAGTCCTGCCGTCCGCGCCACGGGCTGAGCATCGTCGGTCCCAGCTCAGGCGGCAGCCCTCTATGCCCTGAACCAGGGGATGACGGCGAGCGTCATATCGGTGAGCAGGGGGACTCGTGCGCGCAACCGCGGATCAAGCCACGCTCGCCCCGCCGGCCGCCGGCGAGCCGGGCCCCGCATCCCCAGCGGGAGTGGGTCGCCGCCTTCTCACGGCCGCCACTGCGCTGGTGATCACGGCCGCCGGCACGGGCTTGGCCGTCTCCACCTTCCGGACCGCTCAGAAATCCCCCTCCGGCGGGGCGCCACCCAATGGACTCCTCGCCTTCGTGCACGGCGTCCGCGGCGACGTTTGGACGGTTCGCCCCGACGGCTCGGATCTAACCCGGGTGCCGCTGGAGGTCCCCGGTGGCGTGGTCCAGGTGGCCTGGTCTCCAGACGGCCGACGCTTCGCCCTGGAAGTGCAGGACCAGCCCACCGCGGCGGGCCGGTTCGACATCTTCGTGGTGAACGCCGACGGTACGGACCTTCGCCGGCTGACCAACGACGGGGCTAGCCGGATGCCGGCCTGGTCCCCGGATGGCAGCCGTATCGCCTACGTCCGGCAGGAAGGCAGCGCCTCTCATCTGTTCGTCATGCGCCCCGACGGCACTAGGGCTTCCCAGATCACCAGCGGCGAGGGCTTCGACGTGTCACCAGCATGGTCCCCCGACGGGTCTGGCATCGCCTTCGCTCGGATGAGTAGAGGCGAGTCCGACATTTACGTTGTGAACGGCGACGGAGGAGAGGAGGTCCGGCTCACGGACGACCCGGGCTGGGAGGGGGATCCGGAATGGTCGCCGGACGGCGAGAGGATCGCGTTCGTAGCCGAGCGACCGGAGCCTGGCATCTATTCGGTCGCCCTCGACGGCCCCAGCAGGAACCTTCTGGTGCCGGCAGAGGGACCCGGGGACGCTCAGAACACCCACCTGTCCTGGTCGCCAGACGGCCAGACCCTGGCCTTCTCCAGCCCTCGCGGTCCCGGCTGGGAGCGAGCACTCTACCTTCTGGATGTTGCCTCGGGAAAGGTCCGGCAGATCACCGAACGGCGAGACTCCATCTGGGGGCCGGCCTGGAGGTCCCCAGGCGAGCAGCCCGCCGCGGTGGGCCTCCCCGAAGGGCAGTTGTACCTCCGGACGGATGGCGGAGCCGGAGTGCTACGCGTAGGGGACGGCCAGCTCGCCACCCTCGGTGCAAGGGGATTGGCCTACGACGTATCGACGGACGGGCGACTGCTCGTCGCTCAGGGCGACGCGCTGGTCTCGGTGAGCCCCGAGACCGGCCAGCGGATGGTCCTGTTCGAGGCGGAGCCCTCCGACGAACTCCAGGCGCTGGCACGGTGGGCACCCGGTGGCATGAGCGCGGCCTTCAGCGTCGGCGCCCACGACCCGTCTGTCCGGAGCACGATGTGCGTGGCCGAGGTCCCCCCCGACGAGCCACGCTGTTTCCCCGAGGCCGGCCGGGTCTATACGTTCGACTGGGCCCCAGATGGACGGGCCATCGTCCTGGCGGGACCGCCCAGCGAGCCGGTCCGCGCAGTGGACCCGGCCACGGGCGCCATCAGCGAGGTGGTCCCGCAGCAGGGCCTGTCGCCGGTCAACACGGCCCTCCGGGAGGCGGGGCTCGGTGAGGCCATGCAGCTGGTGGACCCGACCTGGTCTCCCTCAGGCCGGTACCTCGCGGCGCTGGCCAACCTCGAGCGGTCCCGGTTCGCCTACGTGCCGGTGGTCCTCACTCGGGAGGGTGATGTGGTCGCCCTCGGGCGGCCAAGCACGGAGTTCCCCGAGCCCCTCAGCTGGTCGCCCGTCTCCGATGTGCTGGCCTACACGTGGGGCATGGGCCCGTACCACATCCGGGACCTGCGCCTTCTCGACCCTGCAACGGGCGAGGACCGCCTCCTCTTCTCCCTGGACGACGGCGGCGCGAGCCCTTCGATCGACGAGCCCATCCCGACCATCACCGATGTGGCGTGGGCCCCCAGCGGACGGTGGCTCGCCGTCACAACGTGGGAGGGGACCGAGCGGCTCCTCATCGTCGACGTGGAGGGTGAGGAGCAACCTCGGAGGATCGAAGGCACTTGGGAGGTCCCGGGTCCGATCCTCGGATGGACCCCGTAGCTCCGTGCTCTCGTCGTGGTCGGCGCCGTCAACGATCGGCCGGACTCCGGGAGGCCCCGAGAACGGCCCCGATCGGTCTCGCGGACGTCTGTTAATGAGACGCCTCGGATCGATCCCTGAGTCCATGGATGTGCATGAGGCCGTCGTGACCGCCGCCGGTGAGGGCCTCGAAGGCCTGTACCGGCGGGAGGGCGCTCGGCTGTGGCGGGCGGTGATGATGTACTCGGGGGACCGAGAGGTGGCCAGCGACGCCGTGGCGGAAGCCTTCGCCCAGGCCCTCCAGCGGGGCGGGGCCATCCGCGATCCCGGCCGGTGGGTGTGGCGGGCCGCGTTCAGGATCGCCGCCGGGGAGCTGAAGCGCCGCCGACGAACCGTGGTACTCGCTCAGCGGGACCCTGCTCCGGACCCCGAGCTCCCGATCCTGCTCCGTGAGGCCCTGGCGGTTCTCTCCCCGAAGCAGCGAGCGGCCGTGATCCTCCACCACTACGCGGGCTACCCGGTCCGCGACGTGGCCCGGATCATCGGCTCCACGTCATCGGTGGTGGGGGTCCATCTCCACCGGGGCCGGGAGCGGCTCCGGCGGCTCCTGGTGGATGCGGATGGCTGACCTCCGCGAGCTGCTGAGTCAGGCCGACCGTGTCCCGGCTCCCGACCTGTGGCCCGACATCAAGGAGCGCCGCCCCCGACGCCCCGACCGGAGCCGCCGGGTAGTGGCCGGTGTGGTCGCCCTGGCGCTGGCCGCATCCGGCATCGTCCTGGTGTCCAAAGCCTTCCTCGGCGACCGGGAGCGTCCCCCCGTCCCCCGCAACGCCGCCGGGATGGAAGTGGACCCGCGGATCACCGCGGAGATTCCGGTGGGGGGCTCCCCCCAGGAGATCGCGGCGGGGGAGGGGGCCGTGTGGGTCACCGTGAACCAGACTGAGGCCTCGGTGCGGTGGTTCGTGGCTCGGATCGACCCCGCCACGAACCAGGTCACCGACGAGATCGATATCCCCGGGGCCGGCGACATCGCCGTGGGATACGGTGCCGTGTGGGTGGCTGGCCATCCGGCCCGTGATCCGGAGGTCGACCCGGCGCTGTACCGCATCGATCCGGGCTCGAGGGAGATCGTGGCGGAGATCCCGCTGCCGTGCGGAACGTACTGCGCAGCCCATCAAGTCGCCCTCGGAGAGGGCGCCGTGTGGGTCACGCTCTACAACACCCCCGATTCCGGAGAAGTGGTGCGGGTCGATCCCCGAACGAACGAGATCGTGGCCCGGATCGTGGTCTCGGGCGACCCTCGGGATCTCGGTGTTGGAGGCGGGTCGGTGTGGGTGTACGCGCTGGGGCAGGGTGGTGCCCTGCACCGGATCGATCCCCGGACCAACGAGCTGGCGGCCTCGCTGCTACAGGGACGGATCTACTCCGATTCGGGCGATAGCTCTCCGCCGATCCTCGCGGCCGGCTTCGGCCACGTCTGGATCGGGGTGGGGGACGGCGACCCCATGGAGGTTGCTCGGATCGACCCGCGAACGAACGAGATCGCCGGAGAGCCGGTCCGCCTGGGCCTGGATGAGGCCCTGTTCCAGCCGTTCTCCACCGAGGCCGGCGGCGTGTGGTTCCGAGGAGGGCAGCAGGGGAACCGGCCCCTGATCGGCCGCCTGAACCCGGCCACTCTCACCGTCGATGAGACGCTGCGCCTCGACCGCACCGTGGTCATCGACGGGGCCATCGATCCGGGGACCGGGACGATGTGGCTGACCAACCTGCGTAAGACCATCACCCGGATCGATCTCCGACCCGATCCCGAGCAGCCCACGCCGTCAGAAGGCGTGTCCGATTCACTCGGTGCGGCCGAGCCTCCGACCGCTGAGGTGACCGACGTGCTCCGTCTCACCAAACCGCACGAGGGGCTCCTCGGCTCGGGGATCGCGGTGGGCGAGGGCTCCCTGTGGGTTCCCTTCCACGGCCCACGGGGGTTCGACGACCCAGCCTCGATCCTCAGGATCGACCCCGCCACCAACGAGGTGGTGGCCGAGATCCCCGTCCCCGTGGGACCGGTCGATCTGACCGTCGGTGCCGGCTCGGTGTGGACGGTCGGCTACGGGGAGGGCAGCGGCCACGTCGTCTCCCGGATCGATCCCACGGCCAACCGGGTGGTGGCCACGATCCCGCTCCCGGAGGGCACGTCCGGCGGCCCCATCGTGGCCGCGGAGGATGCGGTGTGGGTGGGGGCCACCGGAGACACCACAGGGGAGCTCCTGCGCCTGGACCCGAGAACCGGCGAGGTCGTCGATCGGGTCGCCGCAGACTTCTGCAACCCGTTCAGCGCGAGGTGCTCGCCCAACGATGAGCTGGTCATCGGGGAAGGAGCCCTGTGGGCCGCCGGCCGGCGCCAGGGAACCCTGCTCCGTCTGGATCGGCCACCCATGAGGTGACCACGATCCCGGCGGAGAACTGGAACGGCCTGGCCGTGGGCGATGGGGCTGTGTGGGTGGCCCGGCTCAGCCCCGGCGATGCGGAGGACCGGTACTACGGGGATCCGCGGCTGCTGGTCCGGATCGACGCTGGAACCGGTCAGGTGGTCGGTGAACCCGTCAGGCTCGAGGGTGGTCATCCAGACCCCCTCGCCGGAGCGAGCGGCCCCTTCGCGACCGGGGACGGTGGAGTGTGGCTGGTCGGGGACGGCGAGGACGGAGGGCTGGCGGTGGCGTGGTTCGACCCCCAGACCCTCCGGGTCGAGAGCTCCGTGGCTCTCACCGAATGGCCGTACACCGATGCGGTCCTCGATGCCGAGGCCGGGGTGATCTGGGTGTCCCATGCCTACTCGATCACCCGTGTGGACGTCCTGAGCCCGGCGCGTCAGGCCAAGTCCTGACCGGCCGGCCCCGTCCTTGGCCTCCGAGAATCTCAGGCTCTGTCGTTCGCATCCTGGCTCCTGGAGCGTCCTATAAGAGTGATGCAGGACGCCCCGGCCAGGGCCGGAAGCGTGCTGGAGCGGCTGTACCGGGAGCACGGCGGCCGCTTGTGGCACGCCCTGGTGGCCTTCACCGGCGATGCCGACGTGGCCAGCGACGCCCTGGCCGAGGCGTTCGCACAGGCGCTCCGTCGCGGTGAGGCGATCCGATCGCCTCTGGCCTGGATCTGGCGAGCGGCCTTCGGGATCGCTCGAGGGGAGTTGAAGGATCGTGCCCGGCGGGGTGTCGTACAGCGGGAGGAGAGCTACGAGATGGAGGAGCCGGCGGCGGAGCTGGTCAGGGCGCTGGGCCGTCTGTCGAAGCGGCAGCGAGAGGCCGTGGTGCTCCACCACGCGGCGGACTACCCCGTGAGGGAGGTGGCGGCCATCCTGGGCACGACCTCCAGCGCCGTCCGTGTCCATCTGACCAGGGGCCGTCGCAGGCTCCGGGTGTTGCTGGAGGGATACGACGATGCCTGACCTCGAGGCCCGGTTTCGCATCGTCCGAGAGGTTCCTCCGCCGGACCTCTGGCCGGACATCCAGAGCCGTGAGCCGCGTCCTCGGTCGGAGCCGCCGTGGCGCCGGCTGGGCGTCGCTGCGCTCGCGGTGGCGGTGGCCGCCGGAGGGCTGGTGCTTGTCATCCGGGCGTTCACCGCACCCGAGCCGCGAGAGGGGCTGCCTGCGGCCGATCCTCGGGTGACGGCCACGATCCCGGTGGGACCGTTCCCCAGGGCCATCGCTGCGGGTGAGGGCGGGGTCTGGGTGGTGGTCCCCGGCGACGACACTGACGGGGGGTACGGGGGGACGGTCGAGCGCATCGACCCAGCGACCAACCAGGTGGTGGCCTCCATCCCCGTCGACACGAGCGATGCTGTCGCTGCCGGGGCCGGATCGGTGTGGGTGACCGGTGTGACGAACACGGTGGGCCCGAGCGGCCAGACCTCCGACTTCAACGGGGTGGTGCTGCGGATCGACCCGGACACCAACCGGGTCGTGGACCGCATCCCCTACCAGGGGGGATCGCCCTATGACATCGCCGCCGATGCCACCGGGGTGTGGGTGGCGCTGTCGACGGCGAACCGCTCCGGCGCGATCCTCCACTTCGATCCGACAACGGGGGAACAGGTGGCCGCCATCCCTGTGGCCGACGTCCCGTACACGGTGACGACCGGCGAGGGGTACGTGTGGGTCCTCCTGGGACCCCGGGGGCTGGTGAAGATCGACCCGGTCACCGACGAGGTGGTGGCCACGATCGACGTGAACCCGATGCCATTCGAGATGGCCGTGGGGGAAGGCTCCGTGTGGGTGCAGAGCTGGCTGTCGGCGTTCGATCCGGGGGTGGGGACTGGATCCGAGGACCGGCTGGTCGCAGTGCGGGTCGACGCCCGGACGAACGAGCACGACCAGCCGGTGGTCTTCGAGGAGGGCTTCCGCCCCGTGGTCGTGAACGAGGGCGGCGTGTGGTTCCTGGGGGGGAGTCCGTCGGGCCAGGGCCTCACCATCGGCCGCCTCGATCCGACGACGAAGGAGGTTGACGCCTCTGCTCCGCTGCCGGAGATCGAGCTCGCCCAACGGAACATCGTGGCGTTCGAGGCGAGGACGGTGTCGATCTGGATCGCGAACTACCGCCACTCTGTCACCCGCGTCGACCTCCTTGACCCCGGGCCGGACGAGATGGTCGAAGAGGTGACCGTCGAGCCGCGCATCGTGCGGACGATCGAGGTGGGGCGAGCCACGGCGGTGGAGGCCGGTTGGGGGAGCGTGTGGGTCACGGTTCCCAGCGACGGAGAAGCGCACCTGCTCCGGATCGACCCTGAGACGGGCGAAACCGTAGAGACCATCCGCCTGCCCGCCACTCCGGCGTGGGAGCTTGGTGGGGCCGGAATCGAGGTGGGGACGACCGGGGTGTGGCTGGCGACCCGATGGGACACTGCCCGAGGGCCCGAGGAAGCGCTCCTGCACGTCGACCCCGAGACCAGCCGCCTGGACCGGATCCTTCTCGACGACCGTGATGATGCCGCGATGGCGGCGGACGTCACCGTGTTCAACGGGATGGCATGGGCCACCGTGGTGGGGGGCGTCGATGGTCCTGAGGTCGTGGGCTTCGTCCTCGAGACCGGCGAGATCACGAGGGTTCCACTCACCCAGCCGTACGCTCGGGAGATCTTCGCCTCCGGAGGAGCGATCTGGGTCCATGAGCACAAGCAGCAGAACGGGGGGGTCGGAGATAGCGTCCTCACCAAGATCGACCCCGCCGCCGGAGAGGTCGTGGCGAGCATGCCGTTCGAGGGCTGGGCCTCGATCGCCCCTGGACGGGATGTCATCTGGGCTCCGGAGGACAACTCACTGGTCCGGATCGACCCGGTGACAGTGACCGTGGTCGGCGATCCCATTCCATCCCCAGGGGTGTTCTTCGGCGGGGTCATGGAGATCGGCCCGGAAGGCCTCTGGTTCATGGGCCAGAGCGAGGAGACCGGCGACGCCACCATCTCTCGATTGAACCCCTCGACAGGCGAGGTCGATGCTTCGGTGGACCTGGCAACGGGAGCCTCGCCGATCGCCATGGACGTCACGTCGGACACGATCTGGGTGGTCACGGACCAGGGGTCCCTGCTTCAGATCGCGCTCAATTGAGGGAGCCCGGATGGTTCCTGGCTGTGAGGGCCAGCCCCCTGATCGAACCGGATGGCCGCCACCGTCGTCTCTGGGTTGGGGTGAGTATCGCTTCTGGTACGCCTAGGGGCGTCGTGATTGGGCTGTAAGGATCGGGCGCCGGTTCGCCCCTATATGAGCAGAGGCCGGATGTGCGTGTGGACACTACCGCCCAAAGCAAGCTGGAGCGCCTGTACCGAGACCAGCGGGACCGGATGTGGCGAGCCGTGCTGGCCTTCTCCGGCGATCCGGAGGTGGCCAGCGACGCTGTGGCCGAGGCGTTCACCCAGGCGCTGGGACGAGGAGCATCCATACGCTCACCCGAGCGGTGGCTCTGGCGGGCGGTGTTCCGGATCGCCGCGGGTGAACTCAAGGAACGAGGACGTCGGGATGCCGGCCACCCGGAGGACACCTACGAGATGGACGATCTGGCCCGTAATCTGGTGGCGGCACTTGCCAGGCTCCCTCCGAAGCAGCGGGCCGCGGTGGTGCTGCATCACGCCGTGGGCTTTCCAGCGAAGGAGATCGCCCGGATGATCGGCTCGACCACCCCCGGCGTGCACGTCCTCCTCAGCCGAGCCCGGAAGCGACTCCGCGAGCTGCTGGAGGCCGACGATGCCTAGCCTCGACGATCACTTCCAGGCCCTCTCGACGGTCCGACCGCCCCAGACCTGGCCGGAGCTGGGCGACCGGCCGCCAGGGCTCCGGACTCGCCCGACGGCCCCGCTGGGCCGGCGGCTGGGGGTGGCGGCGCTGGCACTGGCCGTGGCGGCGGGTGGCCTCGTGCTCGCCGTCCGTGCCTTCCGAACGGATGGGCCGTCACCGAGGCCAGCCTCGACCGCGGAGAACGGCGTGATCGCGTTTTCGCGGGGAGGCCGCGAGGCGGGCCTGTACGTCATGAACCCCGACGGGAGCGGCGTCAGGCCGCTCACCACCAAGGCCGTCGATACGGACGTGGCCTGGTCTCCGGATGGATCGAGGATCGCCTTCGTACGAGGCTTTGCCGACGAGGACGCCGGAATCTACGTGATTCGCGCCGACGGCGCCGACGTCCGGCGTGTCACGGACGGGGGCTCCCTCGTTGATGGCTCCGATGTCGGGCCCGCCTGGTCCCCCGACGGGACGCGGATCGCCTTCGCCCGGGAGGGCAGGCAGGAGGGCGCCGAGACTGGCAACGCCGACATCTACGTGGTGGACGCGGACGGGTCGAACCTCGTGCGCCCGACCGAGGGCCCGGTGATGGAGTACGAGCCTGCCTGGTCGCCGGACGGAACGCGAATCGCGTACGAGGGGTACGACCTCGCTTCGGGCGGACAGCCGCCGTCCCCGGTCCGCCTGTACGTGATGAACTCGGACGGGACCGGAATCACCGAACTCGGCCCGGAGAACGTGCAGGGCCCGGCGTGGTCGCCCGACGGCTCGGAGATCGCCTACGTGGACACCGCGACCGGCTCCATCATGGCCATCCGCCCCGACGGGACCGGGCCGCGCCGGATCCTCGACGTGGCCGGGCTCGTGGGCGGCGTGCCCCTCGTGTACGACGTCGCCTGGTCACCGGACGGGACCAAGCTCGCGTTCATGGCCGGGCCCGATTCCGAGGACACGCACATCTACCTGGTGAACCGGGACGGCTCGAACGCCATCCAGTTGACCCATGCCCCGGCGCCCGATTCCTCGCCCGCGTGGCAGCCGATTCCCATGGACGAGGACGACCGGACGAGGGAGGTCCAGGCGGTCGTATCGGAGACGGTCCGGTTCCCGGCAGGGTCCGCCTATCAGTGGGGCCTCGCAACCGGCCACGGCAGCGTGTGGCTCCAGACCGGCCGGGCCCGCACCGAAGGTCCCGACGCTTGCGGCGGCAACCTCCTGCGGTTCGATGCAGACACCGGAGAACAGGTCGCCTCCATAGACCTCGAGGCCATCACCCGGTGGGAGACCGGGGGCGGTGGAACCGCGCTATCGGACGATGTCGTGTGGGTCCTGGGAACGGCGTGCCCGGGGGGATCCGGGGACTCCGTTCTCCTGCAACGGGTCGACCCGGTGGCCAACGCCTTGGTCGAGGTGCTCGAGCTGGGCCCCGGACACGCCGTGGACGTCGCGGCGGGGGATTCGGGTGTTTGGTTGCTCCTAACGCGGCCAGCCGACGAGGGGCGGAGCGTCGAACTCGCCCAGCTTGACCCCGCCACGAAACAGGTCCTTCGCGGCATCCGGCTTGACTTCCCCGGCTCCCCCAACCGCGTGTTCATTGGGGAGGGGGCCGTCTGGGTCGTCGCGTCTCGAAATGACGGTTCCGGTTCCGGCCTCGTGAAGGTCGATCCGGAGACCGGGGAGGTCGTGGCGACGCTTGATGCACTGGTCCACGGGGCCGGGATCGGGGAGCTCGGTCTGTGGGCAGCGATGGAGTGCGCGCTGGTTCGCATCGACCCGGTGGCCGTTCGGGTTATCGATGAACGGCCCGAGGCGGGGTGTGTCGTCGACCCCTCCCAGCTCGATGTCGGCTTGGGGGGCGTGTGGTATCTCCGGGCACACGAGGAGGCGCCTCGCCGGCCCCGGCTCGTCCGCTACAACCCCTTCACCGGAGAGGTGGACGTCACCGTCGACCTCGGAGAGGGCGTCTCCCCTATCGACATGACGCTGACGGACGGCGGTCTCTGGGTCCTTGGTCATGAGGGGTCGCTGACCAAGGTCGGGCTCCAGCACTGACCCCTGGAGAGCGGACAGCACGCCGCGACGGGTGCATCCGGGGGGCGACCCAGGACGTAACGAGCGTGAACCGGGGAGTGGCGGCAGGGAAGCTTGCCTTGCAGGCCGCGAAAAAGCCGCCAGCCGCATACAAACCGATGGAAACCCGTGACACCGCTGATACTCATGTGATGCTCCTGGCCAGCAGGTTCAGGAATCCCTGCAGGTCAGCGCCTTCCCAGCTCGCGGACTCATAATCCGTCGGTCGCTGGTTCGAGTCCAGCCCGCCCCACTGTTTGCCCTGGTCAGAGGCCTTTTCGGCTGGGGCCCTCGGCTCGCTGCTACCCCCGTGCTACCCAACGCGCCAAGGAT